>NZ_JASJFF010001132.1:0-5003 GCF_030065435.1 Microcystis sp. M53603_WE2 | reverse complement strand
TCAAACTCAGTCACCGTCAGCTAATAACAGTAGTGTAAGACAAGAATCCAATCAGGTTAGTAGCGGTCGCTACGAGGTGCAACAAGCTACCTACGATGATGGAGATGGCACTTATACCTTAATGCTGTTAAACACCCCTGGGGGGACTTCTCCCCTCTTTCGCACCACTAACCTACAAATGGCTAGATTAACCGATGAGGACATTGCTAAAGGGGAAAAAACCGCGGTAGAAATCAACGGTGATCAGGCTACCCTGTACATGACCGAAGATTTTAAAATTGAGTATGTCCATAATGTCACGGAAGTGCGGCAAAATCCCCAAACCGGACAACAGGAAACCGTGGTGATTCGACAAGAATCGAGTTTTTGGAGTCCTTTTTTCGGTGCTGTTGCTGGTCAAGCTTTGGGTAGATTGCTCTTTCGTCCTCAATATTACGTTCCTCCCCTCTATACTCCGGGAGGTGTGATGACCGGTTTTGGTGGTTACGGTTCCACCTATAATCAGGCAGTAGATCAAT
This sequence comes from Microcystis sp. M53603_WE2, assembly GCF_030065435.1. NCBI lineage: Bacteria > Bacillati > Cyanobacteriota > Cyanophyceae > Chroococcales > Microcystaceae > Microcystis > Microcystis sp. M53603_WE2. The sequence goes on along the minus strand of NZ_JASJFF010001132.1, from coordinate 4,485 downwards.
ACCGGACTAAACATAATAGTCCACCTCCGGCAGTCAAAAACCGGCAAACTCTCCGTTCTACTGGCAATTTACGTCGTTATCCTAGCAATACTCCCTCTAGTCCCAATCGCAGCACCACCACCACCACAAAACCCAGTGGTTCCGGTTATGGTTCTAGTACCCTGAAGAATTCGGGTAAATCTGATAATGTCAAACGTTCTCCTAGTTTTGGTTCCTCTGGTTCCCGTCGTACCCCTAGTCGTAGTGGTTTCGGCAGCAGCAGACGTGGCCGACGTTAGCAGGATTTGACTGGAGTGGTGGAAGATTAACCCTGTCTTCCCCACCTCAGACATTGGAGATGACAACTACTTAGTAGCAACCATTTTGCGAATTTCCGAATAGAAAACCGTCTGGCGATCGCCATTGGCTGACTGGATAATACTGGTACGCAATCTCAGATTAGGACTAGCAAACCAGATTCTTTCCTCGATACGATGGTGATTATCCTCGATGGTTAAAGTCAAAGCTTGATCGCTGCTGAGATGATATTCTCCCAGCGCTGCCGATTTACCGTCCGATTTGATTAATTTTCCTTGCCAAGAATTCCCTGAGGGTAGCCAAACTAAATAGCTAGAACCGATTTTTTTCGGTTGTCCATAGTCCACGGAATTATCCCAAGTCGCTTTCCATCCCCCTAGATTGGCCTGGGACTGACAGTTATTTTCTAAACATAATTGCACCACATCGGCAGCATCGGCAGCCAGCAAATCGATGGTGATTTCTGCTTTATTATTGGCAACTTTTTGGGCGGCTAATTGATAACTGGTACGCTGAGAAAACCATTTACCCGCACAGAGATTAATAAATTCTTGAATGTCCATGAATGGCTTTAGGCAAAAATTGTTCGCTTTGGAAGAATAGATTATTTATTCTATCCTATCCCTAGACGTGGGCCAATTTTTGCAAGGATAAACGGGCCGCTTCGCGCACTTGCGGATGTTCGTCTTTGACCAAAAATTTTAAGGCTGCGATCGTTTTTTCCGCCGGAAGATGGCCTAAAGCTTCCGCTAATCGCTGCCGGATTAACCAGTCATCGGAGTTAACAAAAGTTAAAAGCTTCTCGACGGTTTCCACTGCTTTGATTTCCCCAAGGGCAGCAATAGCGGCCTGTTGAATAACCGCTTCGTTACTATCGAGAGCCGATAATAACACCTGTTTAGCCCGAATATCGCCCAAATTGCCCAAAGCGACGGCGGCACTAAAGCGGACTAACCATTGCGTGTCTTCGTAAAAAGCCCGTTGTAGGGGTTCAAAAGCGCGAATATCTTCTAAATAACCTAAAGCCCCCGCAGCATCGGCGCGAATGCCATAATCGGCATCATTGGCTAACAAATCCACTAGGATAGGAAAGCATTCCTCGGTTTGTTTGACTCCCAAAGCAAAGACAGCCATCGATCGCACTGGCAGCATTTCATCATAAAGGACTTTTTTGATCAAGGGTACAGCTTCCTCCGGGGTCACTTCTCGCAGGGATGCCAAGGCCAGCAGACGATCTTTAGAATTGCTACTTTCTAACTGGAGGGCAATGGCTTGTGTATCAGGCTTACTCATTTTTGTCAACCACTTGTAATATTTCTTTAATTCTAACGCAATTCTTGGCAATTCAGAAACGAGAGCGGGGAAAGGATTTCTTGAGGATTTCTTAAGGATTGAGGCGAGAGTTGACTTCCTCCGGGAAACTATAATTTAAGTATGGTAATACGATAAATGCTAGGCTTTCTGATAGATTCAGGAAAAAAATATAAAGCCCCACTCCCCTTCAGGTCAGCGAGGTTGAGATTAAAAAAAACAGATAGCCTAGGGCTAATTAGCTTGTCTAGCGGCAACTGCCACACCTAGACAAGCGGGGGGTGTTATGGTGGAAAATCGAGTTTTTAATACTGGTTCTTTGACTCTAGACACGGAAAAAGAGCATATCTTTGTGTCCGTGACTCCAGACTATCAAAAAGGCCCCGGCATTCAACGGGATGGTATAACTCCTCCCAGAATGCAGGATCCTCATGCAGTGCCGGATATAATGTATAATCGACTTGGTCAAATTGCTATTCCTGGCCTAGACTCTACGACCAATGCTTACGAGCAGAGAGCGGGTACTTGGACACTTTATCAACATCTCAAAGAATTCTGCGATCAGCGAGGACAGGATTGGCTCATTATTGGCGCCCAAGGTTGTGGGGATCTAACGATGAATCCGTGGCATCTTGCCTATCTTGGCCCTAATTACTACATAAAATCCTTGCAAAATCAATTATGTGGGATGTTTCTCCCCGGAGGCTATCAAGAACCGATCAATCAGCGCATCTATCGGTGTTTGGTCAAATGGTGTGATGCTATGGCTACACACCTCGGCCATCGTTATGAATTTTTGGATTTAAGGTTTATGGCTGGAGGCGCAAATATAATACAGATTAACGATCCGCAAGTGGCTCGCAGATATAATCGTCATTTAGCAGGACTACCGGGATACGATGCTAATTTACAGAATATCGCCCCATTTTTAGAGTTTGCCCTAGGGGGAAAAACTATCATTCAACAAGGTGATGTGGTTCCCCTATTTACTGCTATCGATCGATTCCAAGATGTACGCCATATTTTTTGCCTGCCTTATCAAGTTCCATGTGCGGGGAATTTTATGGGGCAGGTTATTAATACAATTAACTTGGGGGAATATCAACTCTACGGCGATTTGAATGCCAGGCGTGCCGCTTTAAACGGACCGATTATCGTAGAAACTCAATTAATTTCTCCCGGTGGTTTTCTGAACATCAATCTGGCTAATCCTGCTGTCGCGAGGGAATTAGATGAACAGCAGTTTAAACGGGTTGATTTTTCTCCGCGTCGGGCGGGAGAATATTTTCCTTACCCCGGAGGAGATACGGTAGAGATTTACTTTCCCAAGAGCATCTATCCTTTCGGAATTTTGGGAATGTCCGGTCAAAAAATTATCTGTTTTGCTTCCTCGGGATTATCGGCAAGGATCGGCAATACCCTAGAAGGGATTACCTTAATTATGAGCGATGGATTCGGTGCGGAAGAAGCGATGGTTTTAGACGAAGGATGTGACGTTTTTCAAATGATCAATCCCATGAGTGATGATCATGCTTTCACTTATACCAACGATGAATTATTGGATAGAGTCTTAGCTTTTACCCACGATCAAATGCTTTCAGATACGGCTGCAAGCACTAGAAATCCGGTGAATGGTCCCGCATTAGGTGGAGACATGAGACAATGGCCTCTCAATCAAAATTTATTGAACCAAGTGGAAATTGATTATGGCATTAGAGCAGCTGGTCTAGATTATACAGATATCTTTCCGGTCAGGTTAAGTCGCTCGCAAATCAGAAGTATTTTGATTGTTGCTGTCCCAAAAAATCCTCAATAGGGAGATTCAACCCGGTGCGTCTCCATTTTGTAGAAATACCTAGGGTTTGAACGAACCAATTGGCGATAGCAATCTCGGCAATGTTCCGCTTGCCTTATTCGCTAAAAAGCATACAGGATAAAGGTTACAGCAATTTTAAAACCCTTCCCTTAAAAAATTAAGCGAACAATGAGTTATTACCCTTTGCCGTCCTCAGCAATACTGATGATCCCGAACAGGTGTTAAGTCAGGTGTCCCGTTCTTTAGAAACTATTTCCCAAAAACAGGTGCAAAGCAATCTCGCTGCCGCTACCAGTATTCTCGCCGGGTTAGTATTAAATCGAGAGACGATTAAAAAAATTCTTCGGAGTGACATTATGAGAGAATCCGTCATCTATCAAGATATTTTAGAGGAAGGCAGAGAGGAAGGCAAAGAGGAAGGCAAAGAGGAAAAAGCTCGACAAATTGCCCTAAAAATGCTATCTGCTGGGTTTCCTATCCCAGAAATCGCCCAATTTACTGATTTATCCCCCGACGCAATCGAGCAATTACAATCGAGAGACGATTAAAAAAATCCTTCGGAGTGACATTATGAGAGAATCCGTCATCTATCAAGATATTTTAGAGGAAGGCGAGGAAAAAGGACTAAAAAAAGGCTTGCAAGCGGGTAAAGAAGAAAAAGCTCGACAAATTGCCCTAAAAATGCTATCTGCCGGCTTTCCTATCCCAGAAATCGCCCAATTTACCGATTTATCCCCCGACGCGATCGAGGAATTACAAAGGCAGAACGCTCGCGATGTTTGATAATATTTGTAAATTTATTGCCGAAAACTTCTCCGATGATCTAGCCACTTGGTTATTGGGTTCTCCCCTCCCCTTAACCGTCCTCGACCCGACAGAATTACAATTAGACCCCATTCGTGCCGATTCTCTGATTTTTTTGCAGTCAGAGCAACTAATTCTCCATACCGAATTTCAAACCGACCCCGACTCCAAGATTCCTTTCCGAATGCTCGATTATCGCATTCGCGTCTATCGTCGTCATCCCCAAAAACCAATGCGTCAAGTGGTAATTTATCTGC
>NZ_JASJFF010000550.1:0-1575 GCF_030065435.1 Microcystis sp. M53603_WE2 | reverse complement strand
GCCAAAAAAGCTGACTACGTTGTCGCCCTTAAAGCTAATCATCCGACTCTTTATACTCAGGTCAAAAACTGGTTTGAGCAAGCTCAAGCACATCAATTTGATGGTATTCAATTTAGTTATGATTACCATCTGGAAAAAGGTCATCATCGCCTCGAAAAACGTTGGTGTTGGGCTGTACCCTTAGAAGCTTTCGGCGGTCTTTATCAACAGGCTCAATGGCAAGGAATTCAAAGTATTATCATAGTTAAACGAGTTCGTCATCCTGGTCATAAAACCACTTGTGAAGTCCAATTTTATCTCAGTTCTCTCCCTGCTGATGCTCAAAAAATAGGTAATGCTATTCGTAAACATTGGAGCATTGAAAATCAGGCTCATTGGATTTTAGATGTTACTTTTAATGAGGATCAATGTCGGATTCGCTCAGGCCACAGCCCTCGTAATTTTGCATTCTTGAGACGAGTAGCACTTAACGCTCTTAACCAAGAATCCACTTACCGACGTAGTCTGGCACAAAAAAGTCAACGGGCGGCCATGGATAATAACTATATGATGGCTGTGCTGAAAGCCTTTTGTCAAGCCTAATTGAGATGCTCTTACCCTGGGTGATTCTGGCAAGAGCATTTGTTCGCTTGACTTGCTGTTCTTACTTATTATACTATAACAGTCCTTGGGCTATCAATTTTTCGAGATACCCAACTATGTAAACAAATATATTATGAATCAAGGCATTGACTATTTTAATCGTGGACATTGGTTAACAGGGATTCAAGAACGCTTAAGTGTAGAAGCTCGCCGTAAGATGTTTGATTTAGCTATGAACAAACTCGATTTACGGGCAGGAGAAAGTATTATTGATATTGGTTCTACTCCAGATGTGGAGAGGATAGACAGTAACTGTATGATTCCCTGGTTTCATGAAGCAGGGTTAACTGTCGCCCTCTCTTCCCCAGAAGACATTTCTTCCCTGAGCCAAGTGTTTCCTTTTGCCAAAATTTTAAGCCCCAATGGATTTCATCGCCCAATTCTTGCTAAGGAGTGTGAGTTTGATGTAGCCACCTCTAGCGCAGTTTTAGAACATTGTGGTTCGACTCATTTACAGGTTGAACATATTCGAGAGTGTGCCAGAGTTGCTAGTAAAATATTCTTAACTACACCCAATCGTTGGCATTGGCTAGAATTTCATACTAAACTTCCCCTAATCCATTGGTTACCTAAATCTTGGCATCGGTTTCTATTAAATATAGTCGGGTTATCCTTCTGGGCTAAGGAAGATAATTTAAACCTACTGGGTAGAGCCGAATTATTAAACTTAGCTAAACAAGCTTTAGGAGACAATTTCAGTATTAGAGTCGAAACCATCTGGGCGCTGGGAATGCCTTCCAATTTAGTATTATTAGCTAGACGTATTAATGACTAATACAGGGTAAGCGCATCTTCAGCAATTCCAAATTCAAACGGTAGTGTAGGATACAGAATTGATTTCGCTTCTGTCCCTCAAAATAGAGTGAACGAGTTGCCCATTGGGTTTTGCAGGAATGGAAGTCCAAGATTTGAGTTTTATAGGGATGCTGAGCT
>NZ_JASJFF010000288.1:0-3661 GCF_030065435.1 Microcystis sp. M53603_WE2 | reverse complement strand
CGAAAACGGCTTTACGATATTTGGCTGGGAACACTAAATGATATAGCAAAACACTTACATTATGGCTCTTATGGATGTATTCACTCATTTTTCTATTGTACGCCGCGAGCGGCGGGGAATTAGACCCGAAGAGATTAAAAACTGATTATTTATTCCTCCTTTTGCCTGTTGCCTGTCCTGATAAGTAGCCTATGCTCAACGGATTTAGTATAATCTAATTAATAGACCACCTCAACAGGATAAAATGGGTTTAGTTTCAGCCAAAATACAACTTAGTAACCCCGTTGATCGTTCCCTATCGCCTCTAGAAACCCCAGCCTTGGCTGATACGGGAGCCTTGCATCTCTGCATTCCTGCACATATTCAAATTCAGTTAAAATTAACTGAAATCGATCGCAAGGAGGTAATTTTAGCCGATGGTTCCCGTCAACTGGTTCCCTACGTTGGACCGATCGAAATTCGTTTCAAAAACCGCATCGGTTTCGTCGGTGCTTTGGTAATGGGGGATCAAGTATTGCTTGGTGCTATCCCAATGGAAGATTTAGACTTAATCGTTATTCCCGCAACCCGGACTATTGATATTAACCCCAATAGTCCTAATGTAGCTACCTCGATCGCTAAATAGGGCTGGCTGAATAAATATAAAAACCTTGTTGGATAAGGCTTTTAGACTTTTTTTCCCGCAAAAAGTGCCTACCATTGGAGTGATCGGGGGTAAAATTCAAGTACTTTTTCCCCCCTGATCACTGCAAGAGCTGGCACTTTTTGATTTTAAACAAGCCTAAAGATATTATCCAACAAGGTTTTTAGATTTATTCAGCAATCCTTAATTAATTAGTCCTTGAGCAGTGCGATACATTGGGCTAAAGAAGCATTAGTTTTCAGTGCTTGCGGGTTAATATGGGTGGCAGCGGCTCGATAACCTTGTTCTAAGAGAGCTGCAATTAAATCTTCCCTTTTGGGTAAATCTAATTTCCCCCTTCTACCAATTTCCCGAAAGCTATAAAAATAGGGAGGAAAATCGTTCTCTTCCCTCATTATTTCTAACAATTTAACTACCTTTTTCCACTGCCATTGATCGGCTAAATCTGCCATTTTTTCTAGATACAAGCGATCGTGTAAACTGCCTAACCACAAGGGTCCGGTTAAAGTTAAAGGTTGCCCGTCCCCAGAACAAACTATCTTGCCTAACTTCGGCCAAGGCACTGATTGATATTCCCCGCAGCTATGACAATAACCGAGAAAACCGTAGTTATGACTATTTAATTGTCTATTAGCCGTTAACCGCACCATCACCCGATAACTTTGACCAAAAAAGAAGGAAAAAACCGGCGTAATTCCTAAACCTAATCGGGCCGATTCTAATTGCAAACCAGCGATAATTAATCTTAATCCCTGTTCGTGGGCAGCTGGATGATTGCGAGCAGAGGCTCCATAATCAGCTAAACTATTTTCTAGATTATGACCCGTCAGCGTCCGTCCATCGGTATTAGTTAGATAAATTAAACCACCGATTTTAGTGGCTAAAGGAATAGCACTAAACAGAGATGCAGGGGAACCAAAAGCATCAATATCAACTAGATCGTAATGGTCTTTTTTAAGATAACATTCTAGGAGAACTTCTTGAGCAGATTTATAGGTTATTTTCCCTTGTTTCTGTTGTAATAAACTCTCTAAATTAGCGGCTAAAGTTGGCTGAATTTCTGGATTACCATCATTAACCCACAGCCAATCCGCACCACTTTCTAACCAATACCTGAGCGCTCGCACACCAGAGCCGCTCATTACCTCTAAAACGCGCAAACTTCCCCGCTCTTTTTGGGCAATTGCCGCCCCTAAAACTCCTAAATCTCGGACGATTTTACTCTCCGGTCGATAAAAAGTATTGTTGATATTAAATATCGCTTTTTCTTCCTGCATCGCTCATCTCATAATTAGCACTCGGCGGAAAGGGTCAACCACTGCCAAAATCCATCAGACATCAAGATAGAAGTAAATCTAAAGAAAGTGTGAAATTATCAGAAATTCCCGATTTTTTTACTATTATATCCCTAAAAAGCTGATAGTTTCCCCATGAGAACGGCAAATTGAAGGTAAAAAATAACTATTTTTTAATATCTTATAACAGTTTAATCCGGTCTGATGGGAGATAACCTAAAAGCAAAATCATTCAACCTTGATATAGAGATGAAAAAGTATCTAGCAGAGTTCATCGGGACGTTTTGGCTCGTTCTCGGCGGTTGCGGTAGTGCTGTTTTAGCGGCAGTATTTGTGGGTAAAGCCAAGAGTGTCGTAGATGGTGCTGATTTTAATATCCATCTGGGGATTTCTTTTGTGGGTGTGTCCCTTGCCTTCGGTTTAACCGTCCTCACTCTTGCCTACGCTTTAGGGCATATTTCGGGGGGACATTTTAATCCCGCCGTTTCCTTCGGTCTCTGGGCAGGTAAACGCTTCCCCGGTTCGGAACTACTTCCCTACATCATCGCTCAAGTTTTAGGGGCGATTTTAGCGGCAGTAATTATCTACATTATTGCCAGTGGTCAACCCAGTTTCGCTCTGGGAGGCAGTAACCCTCTGGCCACCAATGGTTTCGGAGAACATTCTCCCGGTGGTTACAGTTTATTCGCCGCTTTGGTCACGGAAGTGGTCTTGACCTTCATGTTCTTAATCATCATTTTAGGCTCTACCGATCGACGCGCTCCGGCCGGTTTTGCTCCCATCGCTATTGGTTTAGGATTGACCTTAATTCACTTAATTAGCATTCCCGTGACCAATACCTCCGTTAACCCCGCTCGTAGTACCGGTGTTGCTCTTTTATGCGGTAATATAGCTCTCGTTGGTCAATTATGGTTATTCTGGATTGCTCCCATTGTTGGGGCCGTGGCGGCGGGTTTCCTCTACAATAGTTTCTTTGAAGAAACTTTAGAAGAAAGACGAGTTAGAGAATAAGTGGAAAGTTACCGCTAAAGTTTGATTGCTTCAAAAGTCAAGTGCTGATAGCGATTCCTGTGGGGTCGCTATTTTTTTCGTCCCCACCGACAAAATTGAGCAGCGCTCGTCGTCCTTGCTCGCCTCGATCGAGTAAAGTAATCTCTAGATAATTTTCTGGCAAAAAAGTTAAACGTTCCGACCATTCGATCGCCACTATCCCTAAATCCACCTCGATTCCCTGCCAATAATTTTCTAGGTACAGCGCCTCGATATCTTGACCCTGCAAACGATACAAATCCAAATGATACAAAGGAAGGCGGCCTTCGCTATATTCGTTAACGAGGGTGAAGGTAGGACTAGCTATAGGCTCTTGAATGCCCAATCCTAGGCCAATTCCCTGTACTAAGGTGGTTTTTCCCGCTCCCAAATCGCCTTTTAATAAAATTACACTGCCGGGGGCCAGGGTTTGCCCCAGTTTTTCCCCTAAATTGACAGTAGCTTCTCGATCGGGTAAGTCGATAATCATTTGTTTCCGCTAGGATGCCAATTAATCACTGATTCTAATATGAGTAGGTAGGCGTTAAAAGTTATCAGATGCCCCCCTTATCAAGGCTGTCCTTTAGTCACATCTTTCTTAACATTTCAAACCTTTGTAGCACAAGGCTTTCAAGACTCGGTTAACAATTTGTAATATTCCTTGTTGACACCCTTACTGACAAAGAAAAAACTG
>NZ_JASJFF010000138.1:0-5229 GCF_030065435.1 Microcystis sp. M53603_WE2 | reverse complement strand
CTAATTCAGGCAAAGCCCGCGCGGATTTTTGCAGAATTCGACGGGTTTCTTTTCCAGATCTGGGCGCTACTAATAAACCCGCCACTGCCCCGACCGCACTGCCCACTAAAACCCCGACGACGAATAAGCCACCGTTACCGTTATTTTTATCTGCCATAGGATTGCCCTTGTACTTAATTCCCAATTTTACGAGCAATTACACTTCTCTTGTGCAGTTTCTTCGGCAAAATTTTGACCTGTTGCTCTTGGTGAGCAGCAACAGACCTAGAAGGGATAAATTGAGAAAAAACTAGCGATCGGGAAAACCTGATTTTACGGCTGACTTTGAGCCAATAAGGGAGTGAAAAAGAAGAACCTCTGGGAGTCTTGCCGTGTTTCGACCCCAAAGGTTCCTCTTATACTGAACTTATACTCCTCACACAATATTTATATTACACACAACCCGCTGCTTTTGTCAAGAGGTTTCTGAAATTTTTTCCACAGACCTCTAGCCAAATTAATTTCCCCGGGTCGGTAGGCGCTCTTGCTGGGGACATTTATCAGACTAAATCCTGTTTAAAAGCCATGGCAGAGTGGGGAGTGGGAAGTAGGGGGTGGTATCAACTATTGCCTTCAAGCCATGTTTTTAAATCTCGTTCTGGTTTGGCCACATTGAATAAATGTAAACCAAAATCCTCTGAAATATCTTGACAAATTTTCACTCCTCTGATACTGTTGCCTTTTTCATCTAAAAGGGGCGAAAAAGTGCCAATTCCCAACTGATGGGGGACTACTGCCGTAATTCCGCCCCCGACACCGCTTTTTGCTGGTAATCCTACTCGATAGGCCCATTCTCCCGAAGCGTCGTACATTCCACAGGTAAGCATAACACTGATCACATCTTGAACGTAGTGTTCATCGATCGCCCGTATTCCTGTGATTGGGTTGACACCCCCATTAGCCAAGGTAGCGGCCATCAGGGCTAAATCGTGAGCATGGACGAGGATGGCGCATTGTTGACAGTAAAGGTCGAGGGTTTCTTCAATTTTATCGCTAACCATGCCAAAATTTAGCATTAGATAGGCCATGGCCCGATTGCGATTGCCGGTGGATTTTTCCGAGAGAAAAACGGGGACATTAATCTCGTGATCCCTGCCGGTATAGCGTTTAAACATTTCTAAAATACGTTTTAGCCTTTCGGTGGCATTCTGTCCGGTGATTAAATCCGTGGTAGCGATCGCACCAGCATTAACCATAGGATTATAGGGACGATTGGTTTTTTCATCGAGAATAATCGAGTTAAAAGCTTCCCCCGTGGGTTCAACACCGACTTTACTATTAACGTATTCCCTTCCGTGATCTTCTAGAGCTAATCCAAAGACAAAAGCTTTAGAAATCGATTGTACTGTAAAGGTTTGCTGACAGTCTCCCACCTCAAAAATCTGACCGTCAGTGGTAATTACCGAAATACCAAACCATTGTGGAGCTGCTAGGGCTAATTCAGGAATATAATCGGCGATCTTACCCGTCTGTAAATCAGAGTATTTGTCGTGAAGATAGTTAAGATAGTTGCGAAAAGGATAGACCAACTTTTGACCAGAATTGACCGGACTAATAAAATCTTTTGGGGAAGCCATAGAGGAGTATAGCAGTTATCTTAATAATGAGTGACAAAGTTGTGGTTTTGGCTAGTCAGTGGCCGGTATTGAGGAGACGATGCCCAATGAAGTTATAATTAGATTAACTGCCGTAATTTTGCCTGTAAAGTCTTTTTGCCGAATTTAGTTACAGTTTGTTGACGCAACCATTGCGGGTGACAACGTTGATCCTGACCTGGCAAAATTTCTAAACAAGCTTGAGCCACCTTTTCGGCATCTCGATAGGGAACGCGCCACCCCACCAAACCATCCTGCAGCGGCTCTGCTGAACCGTCCTCATCTCCAGAAATCACGGGAATACCACAGGCCATGGCCTCTAGGTAAACAATCCCGAATCCTTCCCGGGAGGGCATAACGTAAGCATCGGCTAAACGATAATGGTCGGCTAATTCCTCCGTCGGGACAAAACCCGCGAAAATTACCTGTTTATCCACTCCTAACTGCTTGGTTAAAGCTTCTAACCTGGGGCGATCGTCCCCACGTCCAATGACTAGATATTTTACTTCGGGATAAGTCTCTAGAATTGTCGGCAGGGCCCGAATGGTAACATCTACCCCTTTATGGATATCCCCCGACCACAACCGGGCCACTGTTAATAAAACTTTGGCATTTTCCGTATCATATTTTTTGATTAATGTCAAGGACTTTTCACCTAAATTAAACTTTTCCTCATTCACCACACAGGGGAGAATTGCTACTTTTTTGGGATCGATAGCGTTAGCCTTACACATAAGATCGCGAGTGTAACGGCTAATTGTCCAGATCGATGCGGCCGCTTGCAGGGCTTGTTTTTGGGAATTTGGTAAAGGTTCCCAGACTTCATTGCCGTAGGTGAGGACGGTGTAGGGTATGCCTAAAGCTTGACAGTAAAGACGGGTGAGAGGAGCTAAATTTATATGACCACAAAAAACCCGTTGGGGACGTTTCCGGAGGAGAGAAACTAGAAACTTAAGGGCTAATTGAATGCGTCCGAGAGTTGCTGAGTTATTTTTCAGGTAATGAAAGGTAATACCTTGATTTTTGAAAGGATTAGGACAATCAGGGGCATCCCGCAGTAAAAAAACCTCGGCCGCCTCGCAATCGGGCAAAGTGAGATAAGCTTGCAGGACATCCTTGATATAGGATTGAATACCGCCTTCTTGGGAAAAAATCTCTAAAAATAGGAAGATATGAGGCATCATAGAACGTCAGCGTCAAAAAGTTTTAGGTTTGGCGAAAAAATTTTCCCCGATCTCTTATCTGTACTATCACACTTTCTTGATCTATTTCGATCGTCTCCCCAGTAATAGCTCCTAACCGCTAACAGTCCGAAAAAGAACAATCTGGGCGATCTTCTCGCTTGTAAGTAGGGAGGCACAATTATTTGTAGGATGGGTTAGCGGTAGCGTAACCCATGCGGGAGTTGGGTTTCATGCTTCAACCCAACCTACGTTCATCTTATATTTAATTCCACCCACCTACTTAACTGCCAGAATAAGGGGAATTCCGATGCTGATAGCTAAAATAACTGATATTAGTCAGTTTAGCTCATAATGCTGGTCAAGGCGATAGATAAAAAGTGAAGGACGGGGAAATAGTCAGAATTTTCCGGGATGCCAAAGATCAAGCTATTTCTTTGTCCCTTGTGTCATCGGGGAATCTTCCCTTTTAACGCTAGATATTTTCAGGAATTACTAGAGACAAAAAAAATTAAAGTTCCTCAACTGCTCCCAGAACAGTTAAGCTTATTTTAGTCTCTATAATTGCTTTTATGGCTCATTTGACTTCTGAAAGACTCAATTTAACCACAAAAATCGCCTATGGTGCGGGGGATTTGGGACCGGCTATCACTGCCAATATCTCGGTATTTTACCTGCTATTTTTCCTCACTGATGTGGCAGGATTACCAGCAGGATTAGCTGGTAGTGTGCTGATGGTGGTGAGAATTTTCGACGCTATTAACGATCCGATTATTGGCATGTGGAGCGATCGAACTCGTACTATCTGGGGTCGTCGCTTACCATGGATGTTATTGGGGTCGATTCCCTTCGGAATTAGCTATTTTTTACTGTGGTTAATCCCGACTAATAACCAATTATGGCTATTTTTATATTATATTTTTATTGGTATTATCTTTAATTTAACCTATACAGTAGTCAATCTTCCCTACCAGGCACTCACCCCTGAATTAACTTATGATTATAATGAGAGAACCCGCTTAAATAGTTTTCGTTTTGCCTTTTCCATCGGGGGCAGCATTCTCTCATTAATTCTCTATATTATCGTCTCATCGTCCTATGCCAACGATCTCCATCAAGCTTTTTTATTGTTAGGTGTAGTTTGTGCTTTAATGTCGATTATAGCAGTTATTTGCTGCGCTTTAGCTTTACAAGAACGAGGAGCAAAAGCGATTCTCAATTCTCCCCAGAAAAAAGTTTTGGCAATTGCTTTTATAGTTATCGGTGCGCTTTCCTCGGTCTATGGACTAGGAAAAATTGGGGTAAATCCCAGAGACTTTATCGCTATTTCCACAATTTTATTAGGAATAGAAGGGATAGTTTCGGGGTTAACCCTTTACTATGGCAAAACTGAAAATCATCTCAAGGATAGCGCGGCAATTAAACAGAGAGAAGCGGATAATAATACCGAAACTATTCCCCTGAAAGAACAATTAAAAATAGTTTTTGGTAATCGTCCCTTTTTATACGTTATTGGCATCTATCTTTGTGCTTGGTTAGGAGTACAATTAACCGCCTCGATTTTGGTTTACTACGTCGTCAGCTACATGAGACTATCGGAAGCAGAATCGGGTTTAGTCGCTTTGGCAGTACAGGGAACAGCTTTAGTGATGTTATTTTTCTGGCAAGCAGTTAGTCAGAAATTAGACAAAAAGATAGTCTATTTTTTAGGGATGACATTCTGGATTATTGCCCAAATTGGTTTATTTTTGCTCCAACCAGGAGAAATAACTTTAATGTATGCTTTGGCAGTTTTGGCGGGATTTGGCGTATCTGTGGCCTATTTAATTCCTTGGTCAATGGTTCCCGATGTGATTGAATTAGACGAATTAGAAACAGGAAAACGTCGAGAAGGGATTTTTTATGCTTTCATGGTACTTCTGCAAAAAATTGGTTTAGCTTTGGGGTTATTTCTTGTCGGTATTGCTCTAGAAACATCGGGTTTTAAACCGAGAATCCCAGGAGAAGCAATTCCCCTGCAGCCAGATAGTGCTTTAATAGCAATTCGCCTAGCAATTGCTCCTTTACCGGCATTTTTTCTGATCATTAGCTTAATTCTTGCCTATTTTTATCCAATTACTCGCCAAGTTCACGCCGAAATTTTAGACCAATTAGCAACAAGAAGACAAGAGGAAAAGTAAACATCAGTTTTTTGAGAAACACTGTCAGTTAAACCCCGTAATAATTTTTCTTCTTCAGGTTCCAATCGTTTTGTAAATTATCAAGACAAAGTTATACTATTAGGGGTCGAGAAAATCGTCACCGACCTCCCCTCCCATTCAGAACCGTGCATGAGACTTTCACCTCACACGGCTCCTAGTTTGACGGTTCCCTTGTTAAGGATACAACTTGACATCTTTTTGTTGACCTTGTAT
>NZ_JASJFF010000462.1:0-1654 GCF_030065435.1 Microcystis sp. M53603_WE2 | reverse complement strand
TGTCAGTCTGTAGAGCGACCATAAGACCAGAACAGAGTAAATCTGTTAAGGCAGGTGCGAAAAATCCTTCGGGAAAGAAGCAGAAACTCAAATCGTGAGGTTTGGGAATCGCCGTCCGTTTTACGGCGGCGAGGATGTCAAGATCAATATTTTTTCTCTCTCATCCCCATGACAAGCACTGATCAATCTCAACCCCTCCCTAGGGATGACTATTTTCACTACCAAAATTGTTGGTATCCTGTGTTATTCGTGCAGGATTGGCAAAAAAATCCCTACTCTTTCTCTCTTTATGGGCAACCATTGCTAATATTTCGCGATCAGCAGGGAAAATGGGGCTGTTTGCTTGATCGCTGTCCCCATCGCTTGGCTAAACTCTCCACAGGACAGATGATCGCTGGTCGTTTAGAATGTTTGTACCATGGTTGGCAGTTCGAGACGGATGGAAAATGTTCCCATATTCCCCAACTGCCAGTCAATACCCCGATTCCCCGCAATGCCAAGGTTAAATCCTATGGGGTGGTGGAACGTCAGGGAGTCCTCTGGGTTTGGTTAGGAGAAGAGGAAACAGCGAAAGAAAGCGATATTCCTATCATCAAAGACCTAGAAGACCCCAATTGTGTCCATACCGATTATGTCATCGATTTTCCCTATGAACAGGGCTATTTACTCGAAAATCTCCTCGATCCCGCCCATGTTAATATTAGCCATGATCGCAGCGAATTCGGGGCAAAACGGGAAAATGCTCAACCGTTAGCCTTCCAAATCCTCGAAATCTCGGCGCGGGGAATTCGCAGTCAGTGGCGCAATAGCCGCAATCCGCAGGAAAGCTGGAAATATCTGGATTTTATAGCCCCTAATCTCGTTCATTATCGTTTTGCTCTGCCTAATCCCCATTGGTGTGCTGGATTGGCTTTATACGGGATTTCTCTGGGTCAAGGTCGTTCTCGCTTACTGATGCGACGTTACCAAAATTTTGCCGTTAACTCCCGTCAATACCGTTGGCGCTGGTTGGAACATCTGCGTCAAAGTCGCATCCTCGAAGATGATCTACCTTTAATTCAAAGTCAGCAGCAAATGGTGGAAAAGTCAAGAGATAGTTTACAAAAATTATACTTACCCTTAAAAAGTTCCGATGCCTTGGTGATTGAGTTACGTCAATGGTTCGATCGCTATGGGGACTCTTTCCCCTACTATCAAGGCTACACCAGCCAGCGGACAACGGCGCTCGATTTATCCGATCCTTTACCCCTCGATCGCTATTCTCGTCACACTGTCCACTGTCGCACCTGTAGCGATGCCCATGAAAACATGGTAAAAACTAAACAAATTGCGATTTTAATGGGTATATTATTAGTTTTACTGGCAATTTTATCCCCAAATCAGTCTATCTATCAAATTACTGCCCTTATTTTCGCAATTTTGGCTTTAGCAATAGCGATCGCCGCCAATTACACCCGCAGAAAATTTGAACGCACCTATGAGAAAAAAGCCCATACCAAACTACAGTAATAAGTAGGGTCTGCTGAAAAAGTTTTTCGGTGGTGGCAGGGTGTGGGGTGTGGGGTGTGGGGTGTGGGGTTTTACCGGTTTTGAGGGGGCC
This sequence comes from Microcystis sp. M53603_WE2, assembly GCF_030065435.1. NCBI lineage: Bacteria > Bacillati > Cyanobacteriota > Cyanophyceae > Chroococcales > Microcystaceae > Microcystis > Microcystis sp. M53603_WE2. Next base: position 54 of record NZ_JASJFF010000462.1, on the reverse strand, counting down.
AATTACCTAATTTTCAGGGAAAAAGTCCAGGAATTTTCCCCCTGATCACTCCCA
>NZ_JASJFF010000143.1:0-1008 GCF_030065435.1 Microcystis sp. M53603_WE2 | reverse complement strand
GCGAAAGCCCAAACCCAAGGCCGTCCGCCCCTAGGTGAGATTCGTTAGCCGATAATCACAGGCAATCTCTGACATTACCCATTGGTATTTGGGGAAAAGTGTAGTAAACATTAGGTAGGTCATCAGGCCTTGTTCATCTATCAAACCACCTCTTTGTGTCGATGACTTCCCAACTCCCTGAAACACGTTTTCTGATCATTCCGATGGAGTATCCCGTTTTGCGGATGCCCGATCGCTTGACTGTCTTGGAAGCAGTACAGTTCAAAGATCTCTTTCACCATCTCATCGCCCAAACACCCACTCCCGAAAAAGTCATTCTTGATCTGAATGCCACTCAATTTATGGATAGTAGTGGTGTGGGTGCTTTAGTCCATAATCTCAAAGCGGCCAGGGCAGAAAATATCGAGTTAGTGCTGGCTAACGTCCATCCCCCAGTGATGGGGGTTTTATCGATTACGGGATTAGATCAATTATTCACCTTCCAAACCCCTCCCCTAGCACCCCAAGAAAACGGCTTTACTGCCACTGAAAACGATCTACCCGAAACCCATCCCTCGATTCGCAGTTGGTTAAAGCGCTGTCTTGACATTGTTGGTGGGATCGTGGGTTTATTAATCACGGGGTTTATTTTTGTCCCCATTGCTATCGCTATTAAGTTAGACAGTCCAGGTCCAATTTTTTTTAGTCAAACCCGCTGCGGTTGGTTGGGAAAGCAATTTAAAATTCTCAAGTTTCGTTCCATGTGTGTGGATGCAGAAGCACTCAAGGATAAAATCCCCAATCAAGCGCAGGGAGCTTTTTTTAAGAATAAAAATGATCCCCGGATTACCCAGGTAGGAAAATTTTTACGTCGTACCAGTTTAGACGAATTCCCCCAGTTTTGGAATGTGATCACCGGTGAAATGAGTCTTGTCGGCACTCGTCCCCCCACACCCGATGAGGTGGAACGCTACGATGTTCCCCAATGGCAACGTTTAGATGTAAAACCCGGTATGACGGGAGAATGGC
>NZ_JASJFF010000911.1:0-3516 GCF_030065435.1 Microcystis sp. M53603_WE2 | reverse complement strand
CGTCGCAGTTTACCCAGGGAGTAAGAGCGAGATTTTCGGGCAGAATCAGGAAAAACAGTGAAAGAATGCAGAAAATGATTCATAAATTCCAGCTAAATTCTATAAACTGCGCCACCATGCCCAGAGGAAAAATACCAGCAACTTGGTTTTGGGTTCCCTCTTCTATTTTAAGGACTCCCTGTGCAAAAAAATTTTTTCTCGAAAGGTATCTAGATTAGGGTTGGCTGAAAAAGTTTGTTGGTGGGGTGAGGAGTCGGTCGCCGGTCGGGGAAGAGAGAGGCAAAAGGCAAGGGTTTGGAACTACACAAGGGAGGGTCTTTCTCCGTTTCCTGATGGGTTAAGCAAGAGGTAGAACCTCTAGAAATGCGTTGCAAGGGTCTCCCTTTGCGTTCGCTATTGTATAAACTCTTTGAAGTCTTGGTTCAGCATTATATTTATATTGATGATATTCTTGACGAATTTCTTCTAAGGCCGATAGTCTCGTTTGGTACGATTGACTACGCCAATAAGCTGTCTCCGTTTTGGGAGCTTTTAAGTTAACTTTTTGATAAGTGATTTTCATAGAGAGATTAAGTAGGTAGGCGTTAAAAACTATCAGACACCCCCCTTATCAAGGGGGGCAGGGGGGATCGACAGCCCCACTCTCTAGCGCAGCCTTCCCCCCCCAACCGCACCCCCCCTATCAAGGGGGGCAGGGGGGCGCGAACCTAAAATCCATTTTTCATTTAATTATAACCAGCTACTTAAGCTAAACGCAGGATTTGATTTTTGGCCATTAGTCGCAGGGTTTGTTGCAATTCCTCGCGACTGTGAATTTCCTCCAGACGATGAACGGGAACACCTTGATCGAAGAGAATTAACGTAGGCAGACTACGCAGACGAAAACTATTAGCTAATTGAAAATTCTCATCGGCATTGACACCGACTAATTGAATCGCATCTTGACACTCATTTTGCCAAGAACAGAGGGTGGGTTGGATTAAACGACATAAACCACACCAAGGAGCCCAAAAATGCACGAGAACCGGACGAGAAGACTCTAAAACTAGCTTAGGGAAGCTCTTTTCGTTTACAGATAGTATCATGTCTAAACGGATTTTATGAAAACTTGATTTTGATATAGAAACCATTCTACACCAATCGGGATCAATAAGAAAGGGGTTGGGAGCAAAATCACCAATAAATTTTACTTGTTGCTTGCATTAGCCAAGGATGCGCCCACCAGAGGAGTAAAATAAACCCTGTTACTCCTAGATAGGCCGGACGAAGGAATTCTTGCCATTTTAGGCTTTGCCGACCATCGATAATCGCTAAAAAGGGAATCACCGAGGTGCGTTCTTTGATCTTTAAAAATGCCTCTCCGTAACGGTCTTCTAACCGGCGATCGCCATGCCAGACGGCAAAAAGATGATGGGCAATTAAACCCAAGGAAGTTAATAGGGTAAAGCTTGTCCCTAACCAGAGGGTGTGAGCAATACACCAGATCACCTGTCCTACCATCTGGGGATGACGGGTAACGCGCAGGATGCCGGTTTCGTAGAGATGAACCTGCGGTTTTTGGATAGCGGCGATCTCCAGCAGGTTAAAAGTGGCAGGATAGAGAAAGAAAAAAGAAATGGCCGAAAGTATCCAAACTAGGGTTTTTACTCCGGTTACTCCCTGTACTTGCCAGAGAAGCAAACCATCATAACGATGATTGAAGAAATAAACTACTAAAATTACCGCTAGAGGGATACTCACAAGGGCAAATAATACCCGATACAGTCGCGCACCGATGATAGCTTCTCCCCCCATTCGTAAACTGGCTAATCCGCTATGGGCAACAGCAAAACCCAATAATAAACCTAACATGATCCAATGACTAGCGAATGCCACTTTTACCCTCTTGATTGACTAAATTTTTCTCCGAACTCTATTTTAAAGATTGATGGTTAATTTTTCGCCCCCTTTTTTTGTATTGCCAGTATCGAGGATTCGGGGCAAAATAAAACTATGCTTCCCCAAAGCGACCCCCAAGAATATAACTGGGGAACTATCTAATTTTGCCACTTTTTAGGTAATATGTCTTATCCCCAAAAGCGATTTGTGATGGTCTGTCAGCATTCTTCCTGTTTGGTGCAGGGTGCGTCTGAGCTTCTTTTAGCTTGGCAAACGGCAGCTCTCCCAGAAGATGTCATCGTTATGACCAGTGGTTGTCAAGGACAGTGTAGCACTAGCCCCACGGTGAGAATTATTCCCGAGGAAACCTGGTACTGTCGTGTTAAACCAGAGGATGTCCGTCAGATTGTCGAGGAACATTTAAAAAACGGTCAACCGGTTGAGCGTTTACTCCATCCACCCATTCACGCTCAATGGCAGTAAACTTGATCATCAATTTTTAAGTGATGCTTCACAATAGTCTTTTGCTCCTAGGTTAACCCCTTTGAGTGCCTGTGATTTCAGCTTAGTCTATTGTCTATGAGCGACTTAAAAATTCCCACAGCCAAGAGAGAAATAATTGCCGTGATAATTGTCCCCAAAAGTAGCTGTTATGTCATGAAAATAGTATATGAAAGACGGTTGTAAACCACAGATAAACAACAGATAAGCTGGTGTAGATTTAGGAGTTAATAACTTAATGGCTGTAACTACAAATCAAACAGGTGTAGCCCCTCTTTTGATCAATGGCAGACCCTTAAAAGCGATTAACACCTTCTACAATAAACAACGTTCCCGCTTGCAATCTCAACTGAAACCCCGAAATAATCTCCCCTCATCTAAGAGATTGATATTCCTCACCCATCAACGAAACTGTCGAGGAGAAAATTACCTACACACAGCCAGCAAAAGAGTAATAGATTGCTGTATTATTCATCAAATAGGGACGTTAATAATTGGGCATAATGAGCGCATGAAACAATCTCTTAATCTAGGAAAAAGAAATACTCAACAATTGGTCAATATTCCTCATTATAGATTAATAAAAATGTTAACCTATAAAGCTCAATTAAAAGGAATAAAAGTCATAATAACCGAAGAATCCTCTACCTCACAATCGAGTGCCTTAGATAGGGATGAGTTACCTAAATATGGTTATTAAAAACTGATTATTTATTCTCCGTTTTGCATGAGTGCCTCTTGCATGAGTGCCTGTCCTGATATGTAGCCTATACTCAAAGGATTTAGTATGAGTTAACTAAATATGGTGAAGAAAAACCATTATTTAAGGGAAAAAGGTTAGCTAGGGGACTTGATAAAATGGGAACAAATCAGTTGTTAAATGCCGATGTCAATGGGGCATTTAACATCATTAGAAAAGTAATTCCTGATGTCATTGACCAGGGAATAAAGGGTTTGCCGTTTAACCCGCTCCGTGCTTGACCCACTACGAATGAATAAGCTTTCAGACTTTTAAGTAAGGCTTGCTGAATAATGGTAAAACCCTTTTAAAATAAGGCTTTTGACCTGTTAAAATCCGATGTTAGTGCTGCGAAAATAGGATTGGAACCTTCAAAAACCTGCCATTATCCTTATTAT
>NZ_JASJFF010001361.1:0-5048 GCF_030065435.1 Microcystis sp. M53603_WE2 | reverse complement strand
GGAATTAGCGTCGAGATCGTGCCGGGGATCACTTCAGGAATTGCCGTGCCTGCCTACGCCGGTATTCCCCTCACCCATCGCAATTATAGTTCTTCCGTTACCTTCGTCACCGGCCACGAGATGGCGGGTAAATATCGTCCTCAAGTTAACTGGTCAGCGATCGCCCATGGTGCGGAAACAATTGTTGTTTATATGGGTGTGCATAATTTACCCTATATTATCGGCGAGTTAACCAAGGCCGGCAGAAGTCCAGAAACACCGATCGCCCTGATTCGCTGGGGAACAACACCGCAACAACAGCAGTTAATCGGTACTTTCACCACGATTATGGACCAGATCGAAGCCACCGGCTTTGAAGCCCCAGCGATCGCTGTTATCGGTGCAGTGGTGAACCTTCACGATCTCTTGCAAGCGGGACAACCTTTGCTATCGAGGACAATCCCCCCCACCCCCATTTCTCCCTGATTCGGTTTCCATGCGTCAATATCAAAAATCCCTGACAATTGCCACCAGTCCCAAGAATTTCCATCGTCTCACTGCCCCCATAGAGGCGATCGTGGCTGAATCGGGCATAACGACGGGATTATGCAGTATATTTGTCTGTCACACCTCCGCTTCTTTGCTGATCCAAGAAAATGCCGATCCCGATGTTCTCACCGATTTGGCCAATTTCTTCGCCAAGTTAGTCCCGGAAGATAGCAGTCTCTACTATCACTCTACCGAAGGGCCAGACGATATGCCCGCTCACATTCGCTCGGTCCTAACCCGGACATCGGAACAAATCCCGATCGCTAGAGGTAAATTAGTTTTAGGGATCTGGCAAGGTATCTATCTCTGGGAACATCGTCAGAGTCGTCATCAAAGGCAAGTGGTGGTTCATATCACCGGGGTCTGAAGCGTTGCGTATAGTTTTGTAATAGAAACTTTACTCGTACCCCTCATCGGAGTAAGATTTTTTCCGTGTACGATCAAATTGTTCGCTTTTTGAACAAAGAACTTCATATTTCGTAACAAAAGGAAACAATTTATGCGAAAATTGTTCGCTCTGGCCCTGGTGCTATCTCTCTGGTTCACCTTTGCCGCTCCAGCGTCGGCTGATTTGTCCAATCTGACCCCTTGTAGCGAAAATCCCGCTTTCCTACAAAAAGCGAAGAGTTTCCGCAACACCACTCCTGACCCCGAATCGGGAGCCAAACGCGCTCAAACCTACTCCCAAGCTCTCTGTGGACCGGAAGGCTATCCGCACCTAATTGTGGATGGTCGTTGGGATCACATGGGCGATTTCTTTATCCCTAGCATCCTATTCCTGTACATTACCGGTTGGATCGGTTGGGTTGGTCGGGCCTATTTAATCGCCGTGCGCGACAGCAAAGATGCGGAAATGAAGGAAATCATCATCGATGTTCCCCTCGCTTTGAGCAAAATGTTAACGGGTTTTCTCTGGCCGTTGGCGGCTTTACAAGAGGCCACTTCCGGTAAATTAACCGTTAAGGATTCGGAAATTACCGTTTCCCCTCGTTAATTTTTGTGTCAAACCCTTGACTTTTTATTCCCTAGGAGAACTCAGATGGAAGGACTTACTAAATTTCTCTCGTCCGCACCCGTGTTAATTATGGCGCTGCTGACTTTCACCGCCGGGATTTTAATCGAATTTAATCGCTTTTATCCCGATCTCTTATTCCACCCGCTAGGCTAAAGGCAATCTCAGGTGATTAAAGGGGATACAGAGTCCACTGTATCCCTTTTTAAGGGCAACGATCGGAGGGACTGGGGGAATATTAAGAAAAGAAAGGCACTGGAGACGACAGGCTCTAAAAATCGATAAGATACAGGTGTCTGCAACCACAGAGGTGGGACAAACCATGCTGTTAGATAGAGATTTGATGCTAGGAAAGCGTCTGCGGTATCAAGAATTACAAGAAAAATTAAAAGAGATTTGGCAGGGAGAAAACGTTCCCGAATCCGATGAATGGGATTATGATATCCTAGTTGTCCCTTCTTTTAGTATCGATCAGAGAGTCGGTCAAAAAGTAGCGGGTTTTTTACATTACGAAGAAAGATTATTATTTTCTCTGATTCGGTTGCGACACCCGAAAACTCGTTTAATCTATGTAACAGCGCAGCCACTGGCGCGGATGGTGATTGATTATTATCTGCAATTGTTGCCTGGGATTCCTTTTTCCCATGCTAATAATCGTCTGTTATTACTGACAACTCACGATAACTCTTTTCAACCTTTAACCCAAAAAATTCTGGACAGACCGCGCTTAGTAGCAAGAATCCGGCAAGCGTTGCGTCGAGATCGTGCCTACATGGTTTGTTTTAATTCTACTAATTTAGAGCGAGAATTGTCTTTACAATTAGATATTCCTTTATTTGCCTGTAGTCCAGACTTATTGTATTGGGGTTCTAAAAGTGGCAGTCGCGAGATTTTTGCTCAAGGCAATATTCCCCATCCTGACGGTAGTTTACAGGTAAATACGGTCAAGGATTTGTTGTATGAGGCCGCTAGTTTGTGGTCCCGTCAACCGCAACTAAAACGCATGGTAGTGAAGTTAAATGAGGGGTTATCGGGAGAAGGAAATGCAGTTTTAGATTTACGTCCTTTAGGGGTAATTGTTGATAGTAACAGTCTAGATTTAAGCGAGAAAATGAATCTCTTGTCCAAACAATTAGAGAAGATGAGTTTTCAAGCAAGGGATGAAAATTGGGAGAGTTTTTCTGGCAGAATTGCTGAATTAGGGGCAATTGTCGAAGCTTTTATTGAAGGAGAAGAAAAGCGATCGCCAAGTGTGCAAGGTTATATTACACCCACGGGAGAAGTGAATATTCTTTCCACTCACGATCAAATTTTAGGCGGTCCCGATGGTCAAATTTATCTAGGTTGTCATTTTCCTGCCGATGAAAATTATCGCCTGCAATTACAGGAATTAGGTCTAAAAATAGGGGAAATTCTGGCAGCAAAGGGGGCAATTGAACGCTATGGAGTTGATTTCGTCGCTGTCAAAAATCCAGAAACTTTAGTCTGGGATTTACAGGCGATCGAAATTAATCTGCGAAAAGGAGGAACTACCCATCCTTTCATGACTTTGAAGCTTTTAACTAATGGTGAATACGATCAAAAAACCGGATTGTTTTTCAGTCAACCTCACCAAGAAAAGTATTATATTGCCTCCGATAATCTCCACAAACCCCAATACAAAGGTTTACTTCCCGATGATTTAATGGATATTATTGCTAAACATCACTTACATTTTGATAGTAGCAGTAAAACAGGAACAGTTTTTCATCTCATGGGTGCGCTGTCAGAATTTGGTAAATTAGGGTTAACTTGTATCGGCAATTCTAGTGAGGAAGCTGCGGCAATTTATCAGCGTGTGGAACAGGTGTTAGATTGGGAAACAGAGCATAGTTCCATAAATTTAGGTTATTATTATTCTGGATTACCGATCACTTGGATATAGAAGGTTTTTCTGGCAAGAATTTGCGTTTTAGGGAATCGATAGCTCGTCCGGGTACTTCCGTCGCTTGAGCGAGAATTAAATTCCAAAGATAACCGTATTTAGGGAAATTTCTCAGGAGAATCACCTCGGCAATAAAGTAAAAACGTTTAGTTCTTTTATACTCAGGAGGATTATCTTCAATCCGCAGTTGTTCGGCTATTTCTGGCAGCCAATGACCGATAGTTTTACCTTGCTCAAAAAACTTGGCCTGAATATACAAACCCAGTAATCTATCTAAACACCAAAAGGGAATATATTTAATCGGACCAGTGACACTCATGGAAGCAGTAATCTCTTTAACTGCCGGTTGTACCAGTTCGTTTTTCCAAACTTTTTTATCAAAGTTTTCCATGTGAGGACCCTTGTGATCTCGACGTTTCCCGATCAGGGCGCTAGGATTAAAAGGATTATCTAAAGGAGCGATCGGTACTTCTAATAAATAATTATTCTCTTTAAACAAGTTACTATTATTCTCTCTCCTGCTACAGATAGCTAAACTTTTTACATCGGGAATTGTTGGCCAAGGACTCTCCAATTTTTCTCGTTCACCGTAGGGAAATCCACATCTGGCTAATCTTAATACCCAACTATTGGGAAAGCGGTCAAAATAGTCTTTGACTAAGGTGACGATCTCAGGGTGTAAATATTCATCGCAATTGATTGTGAGAATATAAGTACCTCTGGCATTTAAAAATCCTGTACTTCTTTGAATAATTTCACCTCGTAAAGCACAGACAATCTGTTTCATGCGTGGATCATTGACTGGGGAAGGTTTGACCCCAGGAGGATGAACTAAAATAAATTCTATATCTCCCTTGACTTTCAATAATTCTCCTAGCCAATGTTCGCTAAATCCCTCGCGCATCGGGATAACGATCGATAGAAAAGTATTAGACATAAATTAACTCTTTAGATTTGCTTGTGATTTATCAAAGTTGTCTTGACTGCGATGCACTTAACTGGTTTAAATGGCCTCTAAATATTTGCTATCGAGCAGAAATGAGCCTCGAGCGAATTTTACACCCCAATAACCCCCCGGCCGGCGATCGATTACCGTGCCGATATCGTCGATATCGAGCAGCTCTGGCGGCCGTAACATAGGCATGGGATCGGCGGTTTTCAGGTAAGGGGGAATGGCAATCAGACGGACTTTTCCCCCGACGCTAATTTCACTCATGGTACTGGCTAGATGCGATCGTGATAATTTTCCAAGTTAGCATATTTCAAATCATTCTCAAGATAGATTCCCTAGGGAATAGGTATTCTGTAAGCTGTTGCCATCCGCCTTTGGCGTTGGGTTGGGCTGTTGCCTAACCTAGCGGCGAGGGGGGCGATCGCTATCGGTACAATCAAAAAGACCCAAAATCTTAATCGCTAGTTAGGGAGAGGAATGTAAAGATTTATGGCTCTTCGGGACTTGTTATGGTTCGATAGGGGGGCATAAATCGACTCAATCCTTATCTGGCAAGAGATTTAATTGATTAGTTCGCTCCAGATCGCAAACAATTGACAAAAATTGCGGCAATGTCTGTCTCTATAAAGGTT
>NZ_JASJFF010000105.1:0-3321 GCF_030065435.1 Microcystis sp. M53603_WE2 | reverse complement strand
GTAAGCGCTTCTAAGTCTGCGGCTGCGCGATGACGGGAATGCGCTTCTAGAGTCCGTCCGAGGAGAATAAAACCTAACAGCATGACTGGTTCATCAAAAAAGCACTCTAAACCGAGATTAGGGAAGATAAGAGCCAAACAACTGGCTATATAGGCGCTACCTGTGCCTAAACTAACGAGAGTGTTCATATTTGGCATACCGTGCCGTAATCCGCGCCAACCATCGATGAAAATATCGCGGCCGGGGAATAAAATGGCTAGGGTGGCTAAAGTCCAGTGAAAAGCAATACTTTGAAGGATGGGGATTTCTGGTCCCCCGATGTGGTGTAAGTGACCAATCAGGGAAAAAACCAGTAAACAACAAGCGATCGCTAATCGGTATAATTGTTGTTGCTGTTCTTTTTGTTGGTTTTGCAGCCGTTGATTTTGTTGAGAAAGGGGAGTCGATGAGCTGCGCGGTTGGGTGGGGAATCCAATCGCGGTTAATTTTGCGGCTAACTGCTCTGGTGCGATCGCATCCGGTTGGTATTCAATCACGGCAATTTCCGTGATTAGGTTAACTTGGGCCGATTTTACCCCTTGATTTTGGCTGAGTTGTCGTTCTACGGCACTAACACAGCCGGCGCATTTCATGCCTTTTACGTCTAGAGTAGCGGTTTTTAGTCCAGTTTCGGCGGCTAGGATCATAGAAAAAGTAGGCAAGGATGGTCTTTACTTCTATCCTAGAAATTCTCGACGGATTTTTAAACTATTTTGGCCTGTAGGGTTACAGATAGATGAAATTTCATTACAGATAGCTGAAATTTCAGGTAGCCGATCTTGTAGGGTGCGTTAATGAAATGTAACGCACCTTATCTAATGTTCAAAATTCCTGCGTTACGCTGACGCTAACACACCCTACTGGACTGTTTCAGTGCGATCTTGTAGGGTGGGTTAATGAAATGTAACGCACCTTATCTAATGTTCAAAATTCCTGCGTTACGCTGACGCTAACACACCCTACTGGACTGTTTGAGCTAATTTGGTGTATTAGAAAAATGCTATAAATTCTATAATCTAAGACTTTAAGCCGAAATCTATCGCCCTATTTTAGCTGAAACAATCCACTACATTTGATACATTTATATTGCTTAATCATCCCAAAAACCTTCAGGCTTGGCTATACGTTCACCACTACCCCAATCCTGGGGATAAATTCCTTGAGCGATAAACCGATGGATACTGGAATATTGCCAATCTTGAGGATTTTCACAGAAACCATGCCGCACTGGATTGTCATGAATATAATCGCAATGTGTTGCAAAATCTTGTTCATCTCGGATTAAATGCTCCCAAAATCGGCGTTGCCAAAGATTCCCTTCTCCTCGTTTTTGCCGCGATCGAGAAACTTCACGATTAACCCCCAATGCCTGCCCATAATGCTTTGTGACATAAGTTTTGATTAATCGTAACCTTACCGAAAAATCTTGATCATCATCTGGTAACGTCCATAAACAATGAAAATGATCAGGTAATAGAACAAAAGCATCAATCACAAAAGGATATTTCACCCTAACCTTTTCGATTCCTTGCCTAAGCGCTTTTCTAGCCACATCACAACAAAGCCAAGGCTCTCTCTGATAAGTGACTTGAGTAATAAAGAAAGTCCCTCCAAATACATGAGGTCTTCGATAATTAGACATTTGGATCGTAGAGTGTATTAATGAAATGTACAACTTGAATGATAATCAACAAATTCGTGCGTTAGGCTAACGCTAACACACCCTACATCATATCGATCTTGAAGATTAAGTGCGATGCCGCTCTTGTAGCCGATCTCGTAGTAACGCACCTTATCTAATGTTCAAAATTCGTGCGTTACGCTGACGCTAACACACCCTACTGGACTGTTTCAGCCGTAGGGTGCGTTCCCTAATGCAGGATTTTGGGGAACGCACCCTGCACATTGATTGAAGCTGTGAGGTTAGGTGCGGTGCTGCTCTTGTGGGCCCAGTTGAGGAATGTTAGCGAAGATTCCCAATGTTTAGGTTAAAATAGGGGGGCAAAAGTTGCCACAGGGTCGCTTCAATGACAGTTCGACAACCCCGCTACAGCAAAGAAGAATTTGCCCGACGTGGACACGAAGTCTATGAGTCTCAGGTACGCTCCCAAATCGAGGAAGGGAATCATGGGAAGATTGTAGCAATAGACATCGAAACAGGGGCTTTTGAAGTGGCTGACGACAGCCTAACAGCTGCTAAACAACTGTTAATACGTTTTCCTGATGCACAAATATTTGGTATTCGCATTGGACATCGTGCCGTCCATCGTTTTGGCTTTCGTTCCCCCAGTGTGTCGCCATGATGATGGGGAGCGTCAATTCGCGCCGAGAAGCAATTATTCAATTCGTAGTGCTAGGCGAAAATCACCAGAGGCAAGCGATTAAAGCAGTTATTGACACTGGTTACACTGGATTTCTCACGTTGCCTTCCGCTATCATTACAACACTAGGATTAACGTGGTATATGCAAGAAGAGGGAATCTTGGGCGATGGAAGCCTCTGTATGTTTAACGTATTTGAGGCAACTGTGATCTGGGATGGTCAGATCAAATCTATTGAAATCAATGAGTCAGAGACAGATACATTAGTTGGTATGGGTTTACTTGATGGCTATGAGTTGAATATTCAGGGTTTTGCTGGGGGATTAGTGACAATTAAACCTTTGTCATAGTCCCTAGTTAGAAAAATGTCTAACAAATCACTGCACCCGACTCTATGATTAGACTATTTATACCAAATTTCTAAATTCCTGACAGTGCGATGCCGAAGGCACTGCATAGCAGTACGCTATCGCTGTAGGGTGCGTTCCCTAATGCAAGTGCGATCGCCGATATGGTAGGGTGCGTTAATGAAATGTAACGCGCCAATCTCCCCGTAAACTCTCAAAATAAAGCTCAAATGCTGTAAGATGAGGGATAGAAAAATTTTATTAAAGTGATGTGAGTGAAACCGTCTATATTGAAACCAGTATTTTAGGCTATCTTACTGCTCGACCCAGCAGAGATATTATTGTGGCGGCTAATATTGAGGTGACGAGGGAGTGGTGGGATACTCGCCGCAGTGACTTCCAATTATATTCGTCTCAGGCAGTCGTGAGAGAAACTTCCCAAGGCGATGATGCGATCGCATCTCAACGATTAGAAATTCGGCGTTGCATAATAGAGATATGAATGGAGGAAATCAAAATGCAATGCCCTGAATGTAAATCTACCCATATCCGTAAAAATGGCATCAATAAACAAGGTAAACAAAATCCTATTTGTGTAACCTGTGGCCGTCAAT
>NZ_JASJFF010000855.1:0-1525 GCF_030065435.1 Microcystis sp. M53603_WE2 | reverse complement strand
GGGGCGGATATCTTTGACTAGAACCGTACCGGCCGCCGTGCCGTCGCTTTTCCACAATTCATAACCGTTCACACCGTCATAGGCCTGGAAGAACAGGGTGTTGCCCACCGCCGTTAGATAGCCGGGGAAGGAGTCACCGAAGCTGATGTCGGCGACCAAAACTGTACCGGCCGTCGTGCCGTCGCTTTTCCATAACCCATAACCGTTTACACCGTCATCGGCAGTGAAGAACAGGGTGTTGCCCACCGCCGTTAGATTGCCGGGGCCGAAGCCAGAGTGACCGGGGCGGATATCTTTGACTAGAACCGTACCGGCCGCCGTGCCGTCGCTTTTCCACAATTCATAACCGTTCACACCGTCATAGGCCTGGAAGAACAGGGTGTTGCCCACCGCCGTTAGATTGCCGGGGAAGGAGTCACCGAAGCTGATGTCGGCGACCAAAACTGTACCGGCCGTCGTGCCGTCGCTTTTCCATAACCCATAACCGTTAACGCCATCATTGGCCCAGAAGAACAGGGTATTGCCCAGTGCCGTTACAAAGCCGAGGTAGGAGCCAAAGGAACCGGGGTAGATATCCTTAACTAAAAAAGGAGTTGACATGATTTTTTCCTGAATAAAGGGTGAAAATTAAACAGTTAAGTAGTCGTGCAAAATAAATTTCCTAGTGAAGAAAGGCACTCATGCAAGGAACAAGGGGGGGTTAGATTTGTGTCATTAATTTTGCTTAGGTACTTAAGCTGGCAAAGAAGGGTATATCTGGCTGAAAAACCCCAGATGTCTGCAACTCCGACAAATCTAAGGTTTCAACAGTGGTAAAAAAGCGGATATTTGTTCGATTCCGTCTTGATTGGCAGAGAGAATAACGGTGGCGACTTCTGGAATTACTCCAGCTTGGAGACTTTGATAATCGCTAACACCAGCATCGAGGAAAACTACGGACTGGTTGAGATTGGTTTGGCGAGACATAATACAAGGGTTCCTGGTGAGTGGTGTAGGGTGGGCATTGCCCACAAGCTGCTTTAATATTATTTATTCAGCCGAGTCAGCCTGTTTTCCGCAACCGCAGCCAGTCTAGGTTAGGCTTGAAGACTGTCAAACCATCAATTAATCGTTTCTACCATCTTGAGAGCGTTTTTTTCTACCGTCAATAGAATATAAAATATGCTTTTTTTTTTTTTTTTTTTCATCAGGTTTATTCATGAATCAGAGAAAATCAAATTAAATTCGGTGCGGTTAAACGCTGATTTCTCACACTATCCACCTGATTAGCTTGAACAAAGCCATCAGATTGAGCAAAATTGCACAAAACATCGTCAACAGCAGGAAAGCTCGGCAACAGGGTAGAAGTCATGACACTGACCGCAAAAGATTAATGCGACTATTTTGTGCAAAGAATCGCCAATTTTTCAAGGGGGATATAACAAAAATTTACAGAAAACGGGTTTCTTAAAGGAGAAACCCGTTTTCTAAATAGGTTCTCAAAGAAACCCGTTTTCTAGATATTGATTTTTGCCAAAGACTGCTT
>NZ_JASJFF010000770.1:0-1232 GCF_030065435.1 Microcystis sp. M53603_WE2 | reverse complement strand
GCAGAGAATGTTCCTCAGTATTTGAAGCTACGTTGTGCTTATCTCAACGGCGATATTGCCTGAGTATTTTTACTCATTGCAAAACTGGGATGCTCCCAAATTATAGGCGATGACAATCTCTTCCCAGAGAGAGGCTAAGGAAAGTGGCGAAGAAAATAAAGCTCCGAATAATCCCCCTAAAAGTAGGACAATAGCTAGAGGGCGACGAGTTTGACTTAATTCAAAAGCTTTCAGTTGCAATTCTCCCATCGCATCGACACCAAAACCCGTTACTATATGCCAGATATCGTGAGTTTGCCGTAGGCGAAGCAGCAGATAATCTGTGTCGGAATTGACCTGAATAGACCGATAAAAATTAGGATCAAAATTGAAACTAATTAGGTGAGTAGCATAATGATAACCCTGGGAATCCTCTGGGAGTTTCAGCAGGGTTTCTAAACAGGGACTAGCGGCCAGATATCTTTGGGCAATTATTTGAGCGGTAGCTCGATCGCTTTTTTTATAATTTTATATTTTATAACCCCCTATTATTCGAGTTCTTGAGGTTCAATAACCAACTTAATTCCCTGAATAATTAATTTGATTTTTTCCTGAGAAAGTCTTCCGATAGACTCCGTTAAAAGACGCTTATCAAGCGTGAAAACCTGTGAAACATTAACAACACTGGATTCAGGTAAATTCCCTTCACCCTCATTCAATAAAACATTACCAATAGCTTTTGCTCGTCTCAAATTGGTTGTTAATAGACACACAATAACCGTCCCAATTTGTGACTGATTCAGAGCATCATTTTGCACCACAACACAAGGACGAAGATAAGCAGGTTCAGAACCTTGTGGTTCTCCTAAATCAATCCAATAAATCTCTCCTTGAAAAATCGTCATATTTACTCGGATAATTGGCGTTGATGATGCCGTATTCCCTCTAACATTAAAGTTTCTGATTCGTCCAATCCATCACTATAAGCTTCATTCCAACTATCTATTAATCGTTGTTTAGTTGTTTGTTGATTATTCAATCCTAATTGTTGATGTAACTGCTCCAATAACCATTTTTTATCTTCAAGAGAACAGTCTCGTAACTTTTGTTCCAGTTCAATTATCAGAGAAGATAACGCAACATCTCAATAAATGCTGGTAAGGAAGCCGAAGTCAACCTAGAAAATGAACCCGCACTCGTGAGAAAGCATCGACTTAGGTTGCACTGAGGAAGAAAATCTGCTTTAACTAAGG
>NZ_JASJFF010001387.1:0-2368 GCF_030065435.1 Microcystis sp. M53603_WE2 | reverse complement strand
GGAACCCCCTAAGCCGAGTTTTCAAGGTGCTGCGCCGTCCACTTGGTTTTCGAGACTGGCCTTTTAATTCTAACGTAAAGCCAACCTAGAACGGCGGGGTTTCAGACCCAAAATTTCCGATGATTATTATCTGAATTTCGGAGTTATCCGTTATATTTTTGCTTTTTATTCGGTCGTCAGGAGATAAGAGACAGGAGACAGGAGATAGGAGACAGGAGATAGGAGATAGGAGATAGGAGACAGGAGACAGGAGACAGGAGATTATTTCTATTTATTCTCCCTTCTCCCTACACCCCACACCCCACACCCTACACCCCACACCCCACACCCCACACCCTACACCCCACACCCCACTTCCCCGATGATCGAGAAAAAACTTCATCAAGAGGGGAACAACTTCCAGTAAGATGAAAAATGGTCAGTGAAAAAGCTAACCGAAATTTATTGTCGGAAATGGTAACACCGCCCCATTTCCCCAGACCCTAGAGGCTAGAGTCCGGTAAACCAGCGGATAAAAATTGACATCCATGAGTGAAGGTATTTTCGATCGAGTTAAAAAAGTTGTTGTGGAACAATTAGAAGTAGAGCCGGAAAAAGTTACTCCCGACGCAAGCTTTGCTAATGATCTGCAAGCTGATTCCCTTGATGTGGTCGAGTTAGTGATGGCTTTAGAGGAAGAATTTGATATTGAAATTCCCGACGAAGCGGCCGAACAAATTGACACTGTGGGCAAAGCTGTTGACCATATTAGCGAGAAAGTAGGAGCAACCGCCTAATTATTGCGAGAAAATTGACAATTTAGCCTTAAATATCTGGGGCAAAATCTGCCCTTATTTTTGAACAAACATGACAGAATTGCCATTAAAAAGGGTTGTCATCACGGGGATGGGTGCAATCACTCCCCTCGGCAATAATCTAGCAGACTATTGGACAGGCTTAATCAACGGCAAAAGTGGCATTGGTTTAATTACCCACTTTGATGCCTCCCGTCACGCTTGTCGCATTGCTGGGGAAGTGCGGGGTTTTGACCCCCACGACTATGTGGATCGCAAAGAGGCAAAGCGCATGGACCGTTTCGCTCAATTTGCCGTCGCCGCCAGTTTGCAAGCACTGCAAGATTCTCAATTAGTTATCGACGCTCTCAATGCCGATGATATAGGAGTACTAATCGGTACGGGCGTGGGTGGCATAAAAGTGCTTGAGGATCAACAGGAAATTTACTTGACAAAAGGTCCGAGCCGGTGTAGTCCCTTCATGATCCCGATGATGATTGCCAATATGGCCGCTGGTTTAACCGCCATCCACACGGGGGCCAAAGGACCGAGTAACTGCACCGTGACCGCTTGCGCCGCCGGTTCCAATGCCATCGGCGATGCTTTCCGTCTAGTACAAAGGGGTTTAGCCAAAGCGATGATCTGCGGCGGGACGGAAGCTGCCGTTACCCCCCTGGGATTGGCTGGTTTTGCCTCCGCTAAGGCCCTGTCCACCCGCAACGATGACCCCACCCGGGCCAGTCGTCCCTTTGACAAGGATCGGGATGGTTTTGTCATGGGGGAAGGGGCAGGAATTTTGATTATAGAGGAATTAGAAACAGCCTTGGCTCGTGGGGCGCGGATTTACGCCGAAATGATCGGTTATGGTCTGACTTGCGATGCCTATCACATGACGGCACCAGTTCCCGACGGTCGTGGAGCCACCAGAGCGATCGAATTAGCGATCAAAGATGCCGGTTTAACTCCGGCGGAAATTAGCTATATCAACGCCCACGGCACCAGTACAGGGGCTAATGATCCCACGGAAACCAAGGCGATTAAAAAAGCTTTAGGAGAATCGGCCTACAAAATCCCCGTCAGTTCCACCAAATCGATGACAGGCCACCTTTTAGGCGGTTCTGGCGGCATTGAAGCCGTGGCCACGGTTATGGCGATCGCTAATGATCGGATTCCCCCGACTCTCAACCTGGACAATCCCGACCCCGATTGTGATCTCGATTACGTCCCCTACGAAAGTCGTCAGCAGATAGTTAACGCTGCCCTCTCCAACTCCTTTGGATTTGGCGGCCATAACGTCACCTTAGCTTTTAGAAAATATGCTTGAGTCGATGCCCCTGAAAGAGTAATCTTTGAGTGGCTCCCTCTTTAACCTGGTCTTATTTTTGTAGTTCATTCTAAAAAACATTATGGTTGTCGCCTCCCAATCCCTCGAAGAACTTTGTATTAATGCGGTGCGTTTTTTAGCGGTAGATGCCGTAGAAACAGCTAAATCGGGACACCCCGGACTGCCCATGGGAGCCGCTCCCATGGCCTTTGTTCTATGGGATCAATTCCTGCGTTTTAACACGAAAAACCCCCAATGGGTTAATCGTGAT
>NZ_JASJFF010000915.1:0-1504 GCF_030065435.1 Microcystis sp. M53603_WE2 | reverse complement strand
CGAGAATTTGAAAATAAAGAAGAACTGGAAAAAGTAGTCAATCAGCTTTTAAATGAAGGGGGATTGATTATTAAATGGAGTAGAAAACTTAAAAATAAGGGTAATGCTGTCAATGTAACTTAAATGCGTAAAAGCTTATTAAGAAAATGGATCAAGAAGGTTTTTTTCAAAGAAACCAACCACACTGGTCTAATATCATAGTGCAGCCTAATGAAAATCTGAGCATTCTTACTAAAGGTTCTGGAGCCGATAAATGTGTAGAACTTGTCAAAATAATATTATCTGATACCTCTGATGGTGTAAGAGAGCTAATAAAAAAGACCAAAGAGGAAATTAGTCCTGATGTTAACTGGAATGAACATTTAATTTCTAAATGGAAAAAAGAGTTTCATGTCATCCTACCTAGAGTAGATTTGATTGATGAGCAACTACAAGAATCGTCTGAATCGGAGGATTTATTTTCTGAAGTTAGAGAGAAGCTAGACTCTTTTGAAGAAGAAGAAAACGAATTTGCTAAAATTGAATACGATGGGGATATTTTTCAAGAAAATGAATAACTGAACTATTAAACGCCAAGGAATTTGAGAATAACGCAATTGTATCGGAAGGGTGAGTTCCCTAATGCAACTTCTACCGCTCCACTAATAGATTTTTGGGGAACGCACCATGCACATTGATTGAAGCTGTAAGTCTAGGCGTTGCTGAATCAAGGTATGAATGCCAACTGTGCATCGTATCCAAAAGTTAGTTTGGGTCTAGCGGCAAGATGTAGGCAGAGTAGTCAAGTGAAGTGTCCCATGCCTGAGCCTCACCTTGTATAGAGCCGACAAATGACTTTAGGATACAATGACGATAAAAGCTAGTAGCCAGTTGGATATATTTGTTATGGCATTAATATCCCGTGTTGTTCACAGTGATCCCGACATTCTAGGGGGAACCCCTGTTTTTGTAGGAACTCGTGTGCCGATGAGAACCCTACTTGATTATCTTGAGGCTGGTGATTCATTAGAGGTATTTCTAGACCATTTTCCCAGTGTCAGTCGAGAACAGGCGATCTCAGCCCTTGAATTAGCAAAGGAAATGTTGACAGCCTATGCGAATCCTGCTTGATGAATGCGCCCCACGCCCGTTAAAGCGTGAGCTTGCCGATTACGAGGTATGCACAGTTGTTGAGATGGGATGGTCAGGGAAAAAGAACGGTGAGTTGCTGAGGCTGATGAGTCAGGAGGGTTTCACGATTCTCCTCACTACAGATCAAAATTTGCGTTATCAGCAAAATTTACAGCAAACTGGAGTGGCAGTTATTGTTCTTGTAGCAACCAGCAACAAACTTTCTGACTTACTTCCCCTAATGCCAGATGCCTGTAGCGTATTAGATAAAGTCGCTCCAGGAGAAGTGATTGAAGTTGCAGGCTCCTGAAAGTTGTGTTGGCGAAAGCAGCATAACTCCGCATCCCCGGCGATATCTCGATCCCAAATCACGGGAATCCGCTGTTTAGCGATT
>NZ_JASJFF010001363.1:0-2903 GCF_030065435.1 Microcystis sp. M53603_WE2 | reverse complement strand
ATTGTTCTAATTGTGGTCAAAAAGTCCCTAAATCTCTATCTACAAGAACTCATATTTGTCCTCACTGTGGCTATGTAGAAGATAGAGATATTAACGCCGCTATCAACATTCTCAAAAAGGGACTAAGTACCGTGGGACACACGGAAACTAATACGCTTGGGGAGAGATTCCCTCTGGTTTGATTGGATACGTCCTGTCAGATTAAGGAAACTCGATGAACCAAGAATCCCTCGCATGAGCGCGACGGGAGTGTCAAGATGGTGCAAGTTTGCGAGATGTGCGGGTTATTTTTGAAGTTTCCCAGGCAAAAACCGACTCTCAACACTTCGGTTCGCGGTTATTATGGCTACCGGATGGCACTTTATTGGTAGCGATTGGGGACGGGGGTAATCCTCCCCTACAATTAGCGGGAGATTTAATTAGAAAACAGTCCCAAAATCTGCAAAGTCATTTAGGTAGACTTTGCTGAATAAAGCTAAAAACCTTGTTGGGTAAGACTTTTAGACCTTTTGGCAATCAAAAAGTACTGGATATGGGAGTGATCGGGGGGAAATTTAGGCACTTTTTCCCTGAAAATTAGGTAATTGGCCACCTGAAAATGAGTAAAACCCTACACCCTACACCCCACACCCCACACCCTGCCCCCAGGAAAAACTTTTTCAGCAGACCCTAGGTAAAATTATCCGCATCAATGACGATGGTTCTCTACCTAAAGATAATCCTTTTGCGGGTTCTAAAATTTGGAGTTACGGTCATCGGAATATTCAAGGAATCAGCTTTGATCCAATGACTAAAAGAGTCTGGGCAACCGAACACGGAGCAAAAGGAGGGGATGAATTAAATTTAATTGAAAAAGGTAAAAATTATGGTTGGCCAGTGGTTTCTGCTAGTCAAGAGTACGGCACTAATACCCCGGTTTCCCGCGAAAAATCTCGACCCGGTCTGATTGATCCGAAAACAATTTGGACACCTGCGATCGCTCCTTCGGGATTGGTCTTTTATACCGGTAATCGCTTTCCTAATTGGCAGGGAAATTTATTCGCCGGTGGTTTAGTTTCCAGGCATATTCGTCGTCTGGAAGTGGATAAATCGGGTGAAATTATCAATCAAGAAGCGATTCCCATCGGTCAGAGGGTGCGGGATGTGCGTCAAAGTCCCGACGGATTTTTATACCTGCTCACCGATGAAGGTAACGGTCAATTAATTCGCCTTGAACCGCCATCTAATTTGTAAAAGTTCACAGAAATTATTATGGAAACCTTGAAGATTTTTTAGTGAATTCTAGTATAGTTATGTTTGTACGGGAGCAAGCACTCGATTTATGAAGAAAATTTTACAGTTAGTGGGACTAGGTTGCATATTGCCCATGTTCCTCGCAAGTCCGAGTTTAGCGGAAACAGTGGTGGAAAAAGTGGCTCGCACGGGATTTTTGACCGTAGGAACCCGTTTTGATGCGATTCCCTACTCCTACGTCAATGATAAGGGGGAATTAGTCGGCTATTCTATGGATGTGTTGGAACGAATTAGAAAACGATTGGAAACTCGTCTCGGTCGTCCCGTCACCCTGCAAATGATTGAAGCTAACCAACCCGGAGAGAAAATTAATCTCATTCGTAGCGGGGAAATCGATATCGCTTGTAGTACGGCTTTTACTTGGGAAAGGGCGAAAGTTGTCGATTTTTCCATCAGTTACAGCATTTCTGGGATTAGGATTTTAGCTAAAAAAGGTAGCAATCTCTCCACTCCTCAATCCCTAATCGGTAAACGCATCGCCTTGGTTCCCACTTCTGCGGCCGTGGATGTGATTAAATTAGTACAACTGCAAGCGACAATTGTTACTACCTACAGCACCGTAGAAGAAGCCCTCGAAGCTTTAAAAACAGGTAAAATCGACGCAATAGCGGGGGATAGCATCTCTTTAGCGGGAACAATCCTCAGAGATAACCCTAAAATCTACGAAATCGTCCCCGAAGAAGCTCTAGCTAATTTTGGCATCGCTTGCATGGTTCCCGAAAATAACTCTACTTTTTTGGATGATGTCAACTATGCCATTGTTAAAATGATGCAGGATTACATCACCAATGATACGGCCACCGTTAGTCAAATCGATCGCTGGTTCGGTAGTCAAGGCATGGTTCCCATCCCCCCAGAATTATTAAAGGGGTTTTTTGCCTTCAAAGTTATCGAACACGCCCAAATTAATCCCCAAGAAGCCAAATAGGAGCATAAATTCAGGTGAATATCAGCAATAAAACTGGTTTAGTCGGCTTTCTTCTCGCTTTATCTGCCTTCGGTCTGACTAGCACCGCTCAGGCCGCCTCAGACGAGGCTAATCCCATTGAAGCGCGTTTAAGTCGTCTATCTAGCGCTGTACGCGAACGGGTTAACCAACTGCCGTCCGGTACTGCCGATCCTAGTTTACAAGCTTTAGGCTGGGGAGATGGTGGCAATCGCGGTTGGGGGAATAGTCGTGTCGGTGGTTGGGTAGATGGTCGCGGTGGTAGTTTCGTTAATGCGCGGCCCTGGCGTAATGGTTGGTCTGACGGTGGTGGTTTCTTTAATTCCCGACCGCGCTGGGGTAATGGTGGCGGTTTCTTAAATCGTTGGTAAGTAAGGTTGGGTGAGGGGATAACTTTATCCCCGTCCCAACCCCGGTTTTACGATGAAATCTAGGGTGATTATTTTGAGGCAGAAAGACTCCATCAAGACGAAAAGAAAGTTGTTTGACTTCCACTGAGTCAAAGCGGTAGTTATTGGCTTCGCTGATAGGGAGTTGAATTAATTCAAAGAAGATAGAGGGGAAAGATTGAAAGAGTTGATAAAAAATCGTGTCAGTTTTCATGCTTTTATTTTACAAGGCGATCGCATTTTTTTATGTCCCTTTTTGTATAGCTTTAACCTGT
>NZ_JASJFF010000112.1:0-3269 GCF_030065435.1 Microcystis sp. M53603_WE2 | reverse complement strand
TCAATATCGGGGCGTAGCGCAGCTTGGTAGCGCACTACTTTGGGGTAGTAGGGGTCGTGGGTTCGAATCCCGCCGCTCCGATTGCAGAAAAACAGAGAGTTAGGTAGGGATGCAACCAATCCCTACCTTGTCCTGTTTACTCGGAATTCTCTTAATTTATCAGCGTTCCTGATCAAGTTAGTTCACCATTAGAATCACTGCTTTAGTCGAAAATGTCTCATCAAATATCAGCTTACGGTTCCTGGAAATCACCGATTACCTCCGATCTAATTGTGGCAGCATCGATTAGTCTTGGTGGTGTAACCCTAGATGGAGAAGATATTTATTGGTTAGAAGGCAGACCACAGGAAAAGGGGCGAAATGTTTTAGTTAAATTAAACCCCGACGGCACAACTACAGACATCACTCCAGGGCCTTTTAATGTGCGAACTCGTGTCCATGAATACGGGGGAGGTTCCTATCTAATTGTTGCCGGAATTATCTATTTTTGTAATTTTGCTGACCAAAGAATTTATCGCCAAACTGCTGATAGTTTCCCCCAACCTCTAACCCCAGAAAATTCCTGTCGTTATGCGGATTTAATTCTCAATCAATTTGGCAATCGTTTAATCTGTGTTTGTGAAGATCATAGCCAAAAAGATCGAGAACCAGTTAATAGTATTGTCAGCATCGATGTGGATACAGGAAACATAGAAACTTTAGTATCAGGCGATGATTTTTATACCTCTCCTCGCTTAAGTGCCGACGGTTCTCGATTAGCTTGGATTAGTTGGAATCATCCTAATATGCCCTGGGATAGTTCTTTTCTCTGGGTGGCCGATATTAATCATCTTTATTTGAGTAATATTCGGGTCATTGCTGGTGGTGAAAATGAGTCGGTGTGTGAACCGCACTGGTCCGCCGATCAACATTTATATTTTACCAGCGATCGCAATAATTTCTGGAACTTTTATTGCTTTAACTACGATGAACAAATCGAACCAGTTCTCGAACCGATAGAGGCTGAATTTGCCTATCCTCATTGGGTTTTTGGTTTATCTAACTACGGCTTTGCTGGGGAATCAAAGATTATTTGTAGCTATACAAAAGATGGTCGTTGGTATTTAGGAAGTATCGATACTGTTAATCGAGAATTCCAAGAAATTATCACTGCTGATACTAACATTTCTTCCCTACAAGTTAGCGATAACAAAATAGTTTTTATTGGCGGTTCTTTCAAGGAAGTAACGGCGGTTATCTCAGTGGATTTAGCCACAGGAACGAGAGAAGTCCTCAAATCTTCCAGTAATTTAACTATTTCTAGCGATTATTTCTCGATTCCGGAAATGATTGCTTTTCCCACCAGTCAGGGACTAACTGCATCTGCTTGGTATTATCCCCCCAAAAACCCCGATTATACCGCCCCCAATGGCGAATTACCGCCCCTTTTAGTCAAAAGTCACGGTGGACCGACGGCCGCGGCTACCTCTAGTTTAAGTCTGCGAGTGCAATACTGGACCAGTCGCGGCTTTGGCTATCTAGATGTTAATTATGGCGGTAGTACGGGTTATGGTCGTCAATATCGTCAGCGTTTGCTGGGAAATTGGGGAATTGTCGATGTGGAAGACTGCATCAACGGGGCAAAATATTTGGTTAATCAGGGATTAGTCGATGGGGAAAGATTGGCAATTTCCGGAGGCAGCGCCGGCGGTTATACAACTTTAGCGGCCTTAACTTTTCATGATACTTTTAAAGCAGGAGCTAGTTATTACGGAGTTAGTGATTTAGAGGTTTTAGCCACCGATACCCATAAATTCGAGTCGAGATATTTAGATAAATTGGTGGGACTTTATCCTGAAGAAAAGGAAATTTACTATCAGCGATCGCCTATTCATTTTACCAGTCAGTTATCCTGTCCAGTGATCTTTTTCCAAGGTTTAGAAGACCGAGTGGTTCCACCCAATCAAGCGGAAATGATGGTACAAGCTTTAAAAGCAAAAGGTTTACCCGTCGCTTACGTTCCCTTTGCGGGAGAACAACATGGATTTCGTCAAGCTGAATCGATAAAACGAGCATTAGATGCAGAATTTTATTTTTATTCCCGTCTCTTTGGTTTTACTCCTGCTGATAATTTAGAACCCGTAGAAATTAAGTAGTCGTGCCAAATTAATTTCCTAGGTTCGAGAGGCGCTGAGGCCAATTCAAGTCTGAATTGCATCACTGTCTGAGGTGAATTACCATTGTTGCACAAGTAATACTAAATCCGTTGAGCATATGCTACTTATGAAGACAGGCAACAGGCAAAAGGCAAAACCCCCCCAACCCCCCTGTCCCCACGAAAAACTTTTTGCCGCAAACCCTAACTACTTCTATTAAGCTCGCTTATTAAGCTGATGTGGAGATGCTTAAAAGGCGCATCTCGCTTTTCAAAATAAGTTTTTGGACAATTCACAGTAAATATCTACAGATTTGACCGTTGGGCGGGTCTAGGCTTAACCATAGTCTCTGTATCGGTTTCAGGCTTTTCTTCTCCTTTTAACTCTCTTAGATTGATGAAAGAGAGATAAGTTGTGTTGAGAAATGTGTAGAGTTGCGGCCGACCCTTGACTGGAACCTAAGCTCTCGTGATAACTTGTATAGGAGTTGTCGACAAGACACCATCAGCTAGACAGACCTTTCCAGTTTCTCTATGTTTCATCCTAACCAATCGGAAACCCGTGAAGATATCCGCGAGTATGTAGCTCAACTACAGCTTCACATGGCTTTACAAGCTCGTAATCTCGTGCCTAGTCTGACTAATACTAGCGATAGTCGCGAGAAACTGCTGCAGGACACCCAAGCAACCATCGAAAAAATCGTTTCCCGTCATTTCTAGTTGACCGATTTTACGCAAGTAATCTCTTTGAACCAAGAATCCCCGTCGCTTTAGTGCGGGGATTGTCAACGCCCTAGGATTAAGGGGGGATCAAGGTAGGGTTGATTCATGAATCAACCCTACTATGAATCAACCCCCCGACGTCGGGGGGGTTGCCTTTTGCCTCTCCTCATAACTAGCCTTTACTCAACGGATTTAGTATAATATCATCGGTAATGGTAACGATAATTCTTTGCAGCTTCGCACCTTGAAACTCGTAAGGAATCTCGTGTTTATCAGCAATTCCAAATTCAAACGGTAGTGTAGGATACAGAATTGATTTCGCTTCTGTCCCTCAAAATAGAGTGAACGAGTTGCCCATTGGGTTTTGCAGGAATGGAAGTCCAAGATTTGAGTTTTATAGGGATGCTGAGCT
>NZ_JASJFF010000752.1:0-2357 GCF_030065435.1 Microcystis sp. M53603_WE2 | reverse complement strand
TGATATTTTAATAAAGCTTCCTGTAGGGGTAAACAGGAAGATTGAGATTGTACTAAGAGGAAGTTAGCGGCACTGGTTTGGGGCTGTAATTGCGGAAAATTAGCTAATCCTTGCCATAAATCCTGGCGGGCCGCCGTTAACCAATCCCAAGTTTGTTGTTGAAAATCCCTATCTTCAATTGCCGCAATAGCGGCAACCACGGCCAAATTATTCACCGACCAAGGATCGCGCCATCTTTGCCATTGTAACAGGCGCTCGGGATGGGCGAGGACGTATCCTAGACGTAAACCGGGGAGACTGTAAAATTTAGTTAGGGAACGCAAAATCACGAGATTGGGATATTCCGGCAACAGAGATATTAAACTCTCCTGTTGTTGCGGGGGTAAAAAATCCATAAAAGCTTCATCCACTACCACCAAACCAAATTGCGATAGATAGGGACGAATGGCCGCCACCGTCCAGAGTTTCCCCGTGGGATTGTGGGGATTATTGAGTAATAAGCCTTGTTTTTCGGGATTAACCGGCTTTAAAGTGGTTAAATCTAGGGAATGTTTGCAGATGTTTCCACCAAAACTTTTTAAAGCCCGTTCGTAATCGTTAAAAGCGGGTGTTAGTACATAAACACTATCAAATGCTGCTAATTCCCGACCGGCCCAGGTTAATAACTCGGCCGCACCATTGCCGGGGAGAATCCAATCCGGCCCGATATCATGCCATTGGGCGAGGGCAGAACGCAACTGCCAATACCCGGGGTCAGGATAACGAGTCAGACTGGTTAAATGGCTTTTAATAGCGGTTAGGGCGCTTTCTGGCGGACCGAGGGGGTTGATACTGGCAGAAAAATCGAGAATAGAGGAAACCGGACAGCCGGCAATGGCGGCCGCCCAGTCAAGATTACCACCATGTTTAGGTCTAGGCAAAAGACTTACAGCGAACGAAACTCAACAGTAATTATTCCTTATCCGGAGCCACTCTGTCTTTAAACAGTTTACCCGCCGAGAAAGCCGGGACGCGAGTGGCTGGAATCTCCATCTTATCGCCGGTTTTCGGGTTGCGTCCTTCCCTGGCCTGACGTTCCCGGGCCTCGAAGGAACCGAATCCTACTAGGGTTACTTTGTCCCCCTCAGAAACCGCTTCGATAATGGTTTCGATGGCGGCAGTGAGAACAGCATCTGCTTGTTTTTTGGTCACAGAAGCTTTGAGAGCGATTTGATCGATTAATTCACCTTTGTTCATGCGCTAACTCCTTGTTTTGCGGTTTTTCTGAGTTTAGGGTGGTTGTCAGTAGTTTATTATGGTTCCCCTGTTGAGGACTCGCCAGGATCGAGATCACTAAATAATGCCTCAAATCCTCATTGGCTATATATTCCACTGCATTATTCTAAGCGGGAATTGTCTCGATCGGAATCGCTGAAACCTTTAATTTATCTAGATTTCCCCCCAATTCCCCGCCAGGGGAGAGAAAAAAGGGAACAAGCGAGAGATTTACAGCGATATAAGCTAATAAAAAGAGATTAGATGGCGAAATTGCCGATAAATATTCTCTAAAAGCGATAGGCATCCTAACTTCCCAAAAATCGTTCATCGGTTCTCTCCAAGATTTTTGACTAATTTTGCCCCCAAAAACGTTAAAAAAGTTTACCAAAGCAATTTCTGCCCAAAAATTAAGTTCGGGACCAGGAGATATTGGCTAAAATTGGAACTTATGATCGTTAAAAATATTCAAAAAAGCAGGATTTAACTGGAAAGTTTGCTATCATTATCTATTCAGCGACAAACTCGCATGGTGATTTACTGCTATCCCCTAGCCGATCTAGGTCAAAGCTTAAGACATTCTTTTATCGTGACTTTTTTGGCAGTAATCGCCATTCTTGGCGGTCTGATTCCCGAATTTTCTTGGACGACGGAGGTGGTTAGTTTTCAGTCCTCCGCTTATACTCAAGATTTTACGGCTGACCAAATCAAACGTTATGCCAAAGCAGTTTTGTCGATCGAAACCGAAAGAAAACAAGCTTATCAGGAAATTTCGCGAATTTTAGGGAAAAGTCCCCCGGCAATTACCTGTAACCAACGGGAAAGCTTTAATAATCTTCCAGCTGATGCCCAAAGAATTGCCGTAGATTATTGTAATAACTCAAAAAAGATTGTCAAAGATAATGGCTTCACTGCCGCTGAATTTAACGCCATTACTAACCGGATTCGTACCGATGATAACTTGAGACGACGGGTACAAAATGAGATGATTCGTCTGCAACGGGAGAATCAGTTTTTCGGGTCAAGCTGGAGTCAGGGCTACAATTAAGAATGTTTTTTCCCATTGACCACTACCATGTTAACTTTTACCGAGCGCTTACCAC
>NZ_JASJFF010001119.1:0-5647 GCF_030065435.1 Microcystis sp. M53603_WE2 | reverse complement strand
TTCATCGTTTCGGCTGTTTTAGGGGAGATTACCTGCTGATTTCTATCGCTATCGTCGCCATAGTCATAAATAACCCGACAAGTACTCAAATCCTCCACATTTTTACAGTCGGAAGCGTCGAGAATGCGTTTAATGGCGTGGGGACGATTCCAGCGCCCGCCATGGTCAAAAACCCCATAAGCGCCGGTCATTTCCAAGACATTTACCTCGCTTTGCCCTAAAATTAGCCCCGGTACAGGATTTAAAGGTGATTTGACCCCCAAACGTTCCGCCACATTGACCACATTACTTAATCCTGCCTCGCGAGCAATGCGAAGGGCGACGCTATTTTCCGATTGCGCTAAACCTTGAAACATATTGACCCCCCCGCTACTGCGTTCACAGGGAGAATAGGCTTGTCCTTGCCAAGAGAGTCCAGCGCAGGTATAGGTTTTATAGGGCGATATTCCCTGTTCTAGGGCGGCAGCATAAGCAAATACCTTAAAAGTGGAACCGGGTTGACGTTTAGCTTGGATAGCGCGGTTAAATTGGCTTTTTTGATAATCAACTCCCCCGACTAAAGCGAGAATTTCCCCGGTTTGACTGTTTAGGGTAACTAAAGCTCCTTGGGAGTATCGATAGCGGGAACCTTGCTTTAAGACATTATTTTTTAAGCTTTTTTCTGCGATCGCTTGCAGCCGGCGGTCTAAACTGGTTTCAACGATAAAATTGCCCTCTTTGGCCACTTCTTCCCCTAAAAGGTCCTGTAATTCCTCGAAAACGTAACTATAAAAATATGGTGCAATCGTACTAGATAGGGATTTTTTGGCTTGGGGACTGATTTCAATGCGAGATCTGCGGGCGCTGGCCGCCGCTTCCGGGGAAATCATGCCTAATTGGGCCATGCGATCGATGACACGATTGCGTAATTGTACGGAAGTGTCGTAATCTTGAATGGGATTAAATAGATTCGGGGCGGGTAACATAGCCACAAGGGTGGCAGCCTCGGAGATATCTAAATCTCTAGCGGATTTATCGAAATAAAAGCGGGCTGCATCTTCAAAACCGTAACCGGCCAAACCGAGATAAACTCGATTGAGATAGGTTTTGAGAATTGTATCCTTACTATAGACTGCTTCTAATTGTAAGGCGACAACCATCTCCCGGAGTTTGCGATCGGCAGTATTTTGGCGACCGACTTCGGGGAATAAACTACGCGCTAACTGTTGAGTCAGGGTGCTGGCCCCTTGACGAATGCCTTGACCTTGCCAATTAATCATAACAGCCCGGACAATCCCGAAAGGATCAACGCCAAAATGCCAGTAAAAACGACTATCTTCGGAAGCGACAACCGCCTTGGGCAGATAGGGAGAAAAATCGCCCAGATTATCTAATTCTTGGTGAGTTTCCTGTCGCCTGGGATTGAGGGGAGTTTGACCATCCCTAGCATAAACCACCACCGGACCGCTCACCCCGGAAGGGAGTGGATAAACATTAACTCTGCGACTTTCCCAGATAACCGCTAGAACTAATAAACCGAAAATACCCCCCGCACCATAGAAACCATAGCGCAAAAGTTTCGCCCACAGGGGAGGGGGACAGTAATAGGAGATGGTGACACAATTGGCTAAATCTGGAGGGGCCAGGGTAAAGGTATCACCATGACGCAGGGAAACGCTTTTGAGACGACGTTTACCCATATAAACCCCGTTGGTGGAGTTTTCATCTGTGAGCAGGAAATTATGGGGATTTTTCGGGTCACGCTGCAGGGAACAATGAATCTGACTGACCACGGTATTACGGATAGTAATATCACAGGAACTGGAACTACGGCCTAACAAATAGCGATCGCCGATAAGGGGATATTTGCTTTCCCCGCTGCCATTCTCGTTTTTAAGGCGTAATTCGGGAACTCTCGCCCCTTTTTTGAGATTTACCGCCTGAAAATTCACCTTTCCTTGCAATTTCTGCACGGCAACGGTGACAAGTTGACTAATTTGGGTTTTCGGCGACTGCTTAGACATAGTTTTTATCAGTTATCAGCTTCTGAAGGCAATAGGCAATAGGGGAAGTGGGGAGTGGGGAATTTCAACTAAAACCCCAACACCCTAACACCCCCCGCAACGCGCACGCAGTGACCACCCTAACACCCCAACACCCTAAAACCCTAACACCCCAACACCCCATCTCCCCAATTCCCAATTCATACCCAATATCCCTAAATTGACATTTTAGCCTCTAAAGCTTTGAGGTATTCCGTATTGACTCCCGACTCGCGAATCAGAGCAATTTTACCGGTACGGGCCACCTCGCGAACGCCAAATTTATTCAGCATTTGCATAATCGCCACCATTTTACCCGGATCCCCCACCACTTCGATGGTCAGGGTTTCCTCGGAAATATCCACAATCCGCGCCCGGAATACCTGCGCTAATTCGATCACTTCGGCCCGGCGCTCGGCGGTAGCATTAACTTTAATCAGCATTAATTCCCTTTCCACACAGGGGGTTTGGGTGATATCCTGCACCTTGAGGACGTTAATTAATTTGTAAAGTTGTTTGGTTAACTGTTCGATGCTGTCCTCATCTCCTGGTACTACCATCGTAATCCGAGAAACTCCCATCTGTTCAGCAGGACCCACGGCCAGACTTTCAATATTAAAGCCGCGACGGGCGAATAATCCAGCAATACGGGTTAAGACTCCCGCTTCATCTTCAACTAATACGGATAATGTGTGTTTCATGGCGCTCTATCTACACAACCTAGATTTCCCCATTTTGACACTCCCCGCGCTAAAGCGACGGGGATTCTTGGTTCCAAGAGATTACTTGCTTAGACAGAATTACTTCTGAAAAAGTAGAGGTATTCTCTCCCCAAGCGTTCATCGGGTCTAGCCCAAAAGTTCCCGTATGCCCTACGGTACTTAACCCTTTTTTAAGGATATTAATAGCGGCGTTTTCATCCCTATCTAAAACACACCCACACTTACACTGATGGGTTCTAGTCGATAAAGATTTTTTAACAACTTCACCACAGTTTGAACAGTTTTGGCTTGTATAGTTCGGTGGGACAGCAATCGTTATCTTGCCGAATTTAACCCCAAAATACTCCAGCCATTCTCGAAACTGATACCAGGCCGCATCATTGATCGATTTAGCTAAACAATGATTCTTGACTAAGTTCTTAATTCTTAAATCGACCTGGGCTATCACATCTAAGAAGCGAACTACGCACCTTGCTAACTTTACAGCAAAGTCTTTACGTTGCCTACTTATTTTAAGATGAGCCTTAGCCAATCTTTGTCTAGCTTTTTGACGATTTTTACTTCCCTTTTTCTTTTTAGATAATCGTCTTTGAAGTCGTTTTAATCTTTTCTCGGACTTTTTTAAAAATTTAGGATTGTCAACTTTATTACCTTCATGATCAGTATAAAAAGAAGCTAATCCCACATCTATTCCGATACACTTACCTGATGGTTTAACATCCTCTTTTACTTCACAAGAGAGAACAAATTGACAATAATAGCCGTCAGCACGTTTAATAAGCCTAACTCGTTTAATGTCAGACTGCTGAAAGTATCCTAAGTCCCAAGTCCCTTTTAGTTTAAGTGTTCCAATCTCCTTTTTATCACTGAAATGAATGGTTTTAGGGTTAAGAAGCTTCCATCCTGTTGTTTTGTATTCAACCGAGCGGGAAAACTTTTTAAACTGAGGATAGCCTTTCTTTCCGATTACCTTCTGCTTACAGTTGTCAAAGAAACGGGAAATAGAAGACCATGCCCTTTCAGCCGATGCTTGCCTTGCTTGAGAATTTAATTGACTAGCAAATTTAAAGTCATGGGACAAAACTCGACAATAAGCTGATAGATCATACTTATTTACACCTTTGTTGTCCATCCAATACTTTAAGCATTTATTAAGGATGAATTGAGCGGTGCGGATAGCATCGTCTATAGCCTGATACTGTTTTAATTTAGCCTCAACTTTAAACTCTAGGACAAACATTTACTCTAAAATTTTAAGAATAAACTTATTTTAACACATTAAATATTAAACTGACAACCCATCACCTAAAAGCCGCCCTCTGCTACGCGGGCATGGCGGGGAACCTTAAACCCAAGTTTTCGGTAAGACAGGAGACAAGGCCGGAACAGTTTGTCTTCTCTGAGGGATTCAGGTAGAAACCTCTACTCTGTCAAAGTTTATATCCAATCTTCCTCATCCCCTTTGTTTACCTCCCGCTCTTGGTTTTCATCCTGGGCGGGGGGCGTAATAATCCGATAATTGACATCGTAAACTTGCTCGGCTTTTTCCCCGCGAGTCTGTTTGGCCGTGCGGTAACTATAGGAATAAACTGAGCCAGTTTGATAACTGTCCTCTGGAGGCTTGACAAAATTCGTTTTTTCCCCATCAGCAACCCTAGGCGGGAATTCTTCCCGATCCTGAATGGTAGTCGGTTTTTCGGGGGGTGCATCAAAATTCCAATCATCACCGCTATCTCTTTCCCAATCGTTACCCGGTGGAGAAGCGGCGCGATCTTGAATATAGGTAGGTCGGGGAGATGGGGGTGGGACTTGAGGATTATTGGCTATAGGAGGGGAAGCTTTTGGGGCGGCCAAAGGACGACCAAAACTATAGAGAAATTGCAGGGTTAAACCACTGATAATTCCCGCTAGGGTGAAAAGTAACACCCAGACCGCTAGGGGCAGTTTTACCGTCATAATACCGCCAAAAAAGACCAAAGTGATCACCCCCAGATTCTGCCAGATCAGTAATCCGCCTACAGCGATCGCAAATAAGACCATGATCCAGCCCATTTTTACCTCCCTTGATTCAGTGATCAGTAAACAGTAATCAGTAAACAGTGATCAGGTATAAAGATAAAGATAACTAACTAACTAATTAACTTAAAACTTACATCTGATAACTGATAACTTACCCACTGATAACTGATAACTGATAACTGTCAATGTCCTTGCCAGCGATTAATGGCCACACAATCGATATCTAACTGATCGAGAGTACGAGCGATGACAAAATCGACCAAATCCTCGATCGATTGGGGATGATGATACCAGGCCGGTATTGCCGGTACAATTCTAACGCCCGCCTCGGCTAAAGTAGTTAAATTACGCAGATGAATTAAACTAAAAGGGGTTTCTCGCGGCACTAAAACCAATTTTCTGCCCTCCTTAATCTGCACATCGGCCGCTCTTTCTAGCAAATCGGAACTTAATCCCCCCGCTAATTTGGCCACTGTACTCATGCTACAGGGAATAATTACCATACCAAGGGTGCGATAGGAACCACTGGCGATCGTTGCCCCCACATCGCCCCAACGATGACAGCGTAGTTTTCCCCCCTCCATCACCCCGCATTGGCCGCGCCAAAATTGTTCTTGTAGCTCCGGTTCTGGCGGCATCCGCATATTATCTTCCGCTTGCCAGACAGTGTAAGCTGATTTGGAGGCCACTAGATCGATCGTGTAGTCGGCTAAAAGTAGATATTTGAGAGTACGGACGGCATAAATCAGCCCTGATGCCCCCGTAACGCCCAAAATTAGCGGTTTAGATAATTCCTTCAAGCTCTAATTCCTCGATCAATTGTAATCCTCTCGGGTCGCCCACTTTTAATAAAGCACCCCTAGCATCTTCCTTGACACCTAAATC
>NZ_JASJFF010000784.1:0-2431 GCF_030065435.1 Microcystis sp. M53603_WE2 | reverse complement strand
GATAACGGCGGCATACCAAGTAAAAACGATGCGAAAGTTAAATAGGTCTAATAACTGTCCTAATGGTCTGTTTTTGCCGAATAGGAGCAGTAAAATGAAGCCTACCACCGTCGGGGGCAAGATTAAGGGCGCGATGAAAACTCCCTCGATTAGGGATTTCCACCGTCCGCGATAGCCCAACATCCAATAAGCGGCGGTAATACCGAGAAAAAAGATGATTATCAGGGCAATGGTGGCGGTTTTCAGGGATATCCATAGGGGGGAAAAGTCTGGCATTGTTTATCTGGCTATTCCGAAGCCGAATTTTTCAAAAATGTTTTTAGCGGCTGTCCTGGTGAGATATTGGGCGAAAGTCTTGGCAGCTTGCGGGTTTTTACTAGCTTTTATCACAGCTATCGGGTAAATAATCGGAGAATGGAGATTATTGGCAGCCGTAGCCACTACTTTTACTTGGTCGGAAATTTTGGCATCGGTGAGGTAAACAATGCCAGCATCGGCGTTACCAGTTTCTACGGCGGCGAGAACATTACGGACAGAGTTGGCCAAGACCAGTTTTGGTTTTATTTGCTCTAAAATGCCGAGATTTTTCAGAACTTCTTCGCTGTACTGACCGACGGGAACGCTGCGCGGTTCACCCACGGCAATTCTTTGGACATTACTGTTAGTCAGGGAACGAAAATCGCTGATTTTTAGGGTGGAATTCTTGGGAACGATTAAAACTAGGCGATTAGTGAGCAGGTTTCTTCTGGTACTTCTATCGATTAAACCAGCTTTTGCTAAAGCGTCCATTTGCTTAGTCGCGGCCGAGACGAAAACATCGGCCGGCGCACCTTGTGTAATTTGCTGTTGCAAAGCTCCCGACGCACCGAAGTTATAGTTAACTTTAATGTTGCCATGGGCTTTTTCAAACCCCGGCTTGATTTCTTCTAGGGCATCTTTGAGACTAGCGGCGGCAGAAACTAGAATTGTCTGGGTTTGTGCAGTGGCGATAGTAGAGGAAAAAAGGTTTATGTCTGGAGATAATAAGCAACTAAGGACAATTGAGCCGATAAAAGCCAGAAAATATCGTCTTTTCATCAAGATTGATAGCAAGCGATCGATATTTATACATCTATCACAACCAATCCACCGCCCGAAATCTGTATCTAGGGTTTGCGGCAAAAAGTTTTTCTTGGGGAAGTGGGGAAGTGGGGTGTAGGGTGTAGGGTGTGGGGTGTGGGGTGTGGGGAGAATAAATAGAAATAATCTCCTATCTCCTATCTCCTGTACCCTGACTCCTGAATCCTAGAACTTAGGGAATCCTGTGAATTTTGAGGAAATTGGTGCCTTTAGTTTTCTGCATGGGAATTCCCGCCATAATCAGGATTTTATCGCCCGATTGCGCTAGATTTTTCTGAAGCAGAATTGATTCCGTTTGCTTTAACACATCCTCAAAGACGGACACCTGATGATCAAGAAGAATCGGGATCACACCCCAGACTAGATTGAGACGGTGATAGACTCGTTTATTGGGAGTCATGGCAATGACGGGAACCGAGGGACGTTCCTTAGAAGCCAGTAGCGAAGTGTAGCCAGAGGTGGTAAAAGTGACAATATAACGGAGATCAAGGGTTTGATCGATCGCCACTAAAGCCTCACTAAGAGCGTGAGTTTCATCGGACTGATTGGGGGGAGCATTATCAAACTTCACATCCGCTTCCACATCATGGGCGATTTTGGCCAACATAGCCACAGCTTTGACGGGAAAATCTCCCACTGCTGATTCCCCCGATAACATCACCGCATCGGTTCCATCGATAATCGCATTAGCCACATCACTAGCCTCGGCCCGAGTCGGTCGGGGATTGTTAATCATGCTTTCTAACATCTGGGTGGCAGTGATGACGGGAATGGTTTTCATGTTGCAGAGTTTGATAATGCGTTTTTGCAACATGGGGACTTTTTCGGGACTTAACTCTACCCCCAAATCGCCCCGGGCCACCATAATTCCGTCACATTCCTCGATAATTGACTCCAAATTTTCGATCGCTTGCGGTTTTTCAATTTTAGCCATCACTGGCATATCCGCATGATTTCTCTCGGCTAAAAATGCCTTAATCGCCTTGATATCTTCTCCTTTACGAACAAAACTGAGGGAAACCCAATCAACCCCCTGAGAAAGACCAAATTCTAGGTCTTGTTTGTCTTTTTCGGTCATGGAAGGTAAGCGCAAATTGAGACGGGGTAGATTGACTCCCTTGCGACTCTTGAGAATTCCTCCCTCCAACACTTGACATTTTAGGTCTTTTCCGTTAATTTCAACGATTTTTAGCTCTAATAAGCCATCATCAAGGAGAATTTGCTCACCTAACTTGGCTTCCTCGGCCAGATAGGGATAATCGATCGAAACGGTGTTCGCTTCTCCCCGATACTCATCCATGGGTACAAGGGT
>NZ_JASJFF010001009.1:0-1132 GCF_030065435.1 Microcystis sp. M53603_WE2 | reverse complement strand
GTTTACCCAGCGCAGCCGATAATCGTCCTTTGAAGTCAGAAGAATTTTGGCAGAAAGTTAATCAATGTATTTTTGTTTCGGCCACTCCAGGAGATTGGGAATTAGAACAGTCAGAAAATCGCATTGTTGAACAAATTATCCGACCGACGGGAGTTTTAGACCCTGAGATTTTTGTGCGACCAACTGAGGGACAAGTGGATGATTTATTAGGGGAAATTAAGGAGCGAGTGCGGTTAAATGAACGGGTTTTGATTACCACTTTAACTAAACGCATGGCGGAAGATTTAACCGAATACTTGCAAGAAAGGGAAATTAAAGTTAGATATCTACATTCGGAAATTCAATCAATTCAACGGATTGAAATTATTCAAGACCTGCGAGAAGGGGTCTTTGACGTGCTGATCGGGGTGAATTTGCTTCGCGAGGGGTTAGACCTGCCGGAAGTGTCTTTAGTGGCGATTTTAGACGCAGATAAGGAAGGATTTTTAAGGGCTACCCGCTCTTTAATTCAAACTATCGGCCGGGCCGCTCGTCATATTCGCGGTCAGGCAATTCTTTACGGAGATAATCTCACCGATAGTATGATTAATGCGATCGAAGAAACCAAGAGACGACGCGCTATTCAACAGGAGTATAATCAGCAACATGGGATTATTCCGCAACCGATTGTTAAAAGGTCAAGTAATTCAATTTTGGCTTTTCTGGATATTTCCCGTCGCCTAAATTCCCAACAATTAGAGCAGGTTTGTGAGAATATAGAAGAGCTTTCTTTGGAACAAATTCCCGAGTTAATTCAACAACTAGAAGCGCAAATGAAAGAAGCGGCGAAAAACCTAGAATTCGAGTCAGCAGCTAAATATCGTGATCAGATTAAGCAATTACGAGATAAGTTATTAAATCATGTTAGATAAGCCTATGACTAGATTTATTCATGACCAGTTTGCCAAAGATTATCTCGAAGAATTATTATCTTCTCTGGGAGAGGTAAAATCGGCACGGGTTGTACGAGGAGAAGTACGAGAAATCGATGTCTGGTTTTCACCCCAGATTCTCGATAATAATCCTAGAGAACTGCTGGGATTACTGGGAAAAATGGCGATTAATCCCTGTTTATTTGAACCCTTTCGTAATC
>NZ_JASJFF010001360.1:0-1704 GCF_030065435.1 Microcystis sp. M53603_WE2 | reverse complement strand
GGGTGCGTTAGGCGGCTATCAATTTAGTCAAAAAACCAAAATTAATAATTCGCCGTAACGCACCACCTCTATTATTAAATTGGTGCGTTACGCTATTGAAGAGCGCACCCTACGAGTCCGTAGAGTGTAGGGTGCGTTAGGCGGCTATCAATTTAGTCAAAAAACCAAAATTAATAATTCGCCGTAACGCACCACCTCTATTATTAAATTGGTGCGTTACGCTATTGAAAGGCGCACCCTACGAGTAATATGACTACAAGCTTTACTGTCTAAGGCGGATTTGCTATGACAGTTTGGCCTTCCCGACTTTATGGGGTAAAATGTTCGTAGGCAATACATTGATCTCTT
Source organism: Microcystis sp. M53603_WE2 (assembly GCF_030065435.1). Lineage (NCBI taxonomy): Bacteria > Bacillati > Cyanobacteriota > Cyanophyceae > Chroococcales > Microcystaceae > Microcystis > Microcystis sp. M53603_WE2. Next base: position 1,356 of record NZ_JASJFF010001360.1, on the reverse strand, counting down.
GCAAGAGGGAAGTAAAATGATTATTAGTCTGATAAAAAAACGAGAAAACTAAAATCTGTTCCCTTATCCCAAACAGTAATACAAAAGTTCTATCACTTACTTATATGGATATTCAAACCCTTTTAGAATGGACAGATAAACAGGTATTAGAGAAAACCGGTAAACATCTTGATTCTTTGCAAGAATCCATCTTACAGGGTATTTGGGAACATCAAGATTACGAAAAAATTGCCAAAGATAATCAGCGCAGTTATGACCATATAAAAAAAGAAGCATGGAAGTTATGGCAACTGTTATCAGATGTTTTTGAAGAAGATATAAAAAAGTCTAATGTTCGTTCTGTTTTAGAAAATAAAGCTTCATCTACTATTTATCACTTTGTTAGCCATCATGGTAATAATATTAGTAATAACCATATAAATATCTGTAGAGAAAATAACCCCTACTCAGAAAACAACTTAAAAAAGTCTTCAAATTTTCCAGATAATGATCATCAATTCCCAATAATTAACCTAACAAAAGCTCCTGAATTAAGGTATAACTATGGACGTAAGTTAGAAATATCAACCTTAAAAGAATGGCTAGATAATAAAACTCGATTAATTACTATTTATGGGTTAAGTGGAATCGGAAAAACAGCTTTAACCCTTAAATTAGTTTCAGAAATTGCCCCACAATTTGATTATATTATTTATCGCAGTCTGGAAAATATTCCTCAATTAATCGCTCTCAAGGATGATCTAAAACAGTTTTTCGCCCAATCTCTATCAACCCCCTTACCTGATATAATAGATTATCTAAGCTCCTATCGTTGTTTAATTATTCTTGATGATGTGCAGAATATTTTTAAACTGGGGGAATTAGCAGGTAAATATTTAAGCGACTGTCAGGATTATCATAAATTTTTTCAGCAAATTGCTACCACATCTCATCAAAGTTGTTTGATTTTAATTAGTTGGGAACTTCCCAGAGATTTTGTTACCTTAAAATCCGATAAAATTAAAACTTTATACCTACAAGGTTTAACAACAGAATTTGAAGAAATCTTCAAAGAATACGGTTTAAAAAGTGAGGAGAAATGGACGAAACTGAGGGAACTTTATCAAGGTCATCCTAACTGGTTAAATATCATCTCCTCAACTATTATTGAGCTATTTGATGGAGAAGTATCCTTATTTTTAGAACAAATGAACAATGAAATTTATTTAGGGGATATAGAAAACTCGATCGAATGTCATTTACAGCGTTTATCCGCAACAGAAAAAAAGGTGATACACTGGTTAGCTAATCAAACTGAAGCGGTAGAAAAGTTTCCCAAAACTGGTAATCTTGACCTTTCTCAATCTGAATTTTGGG
>NZ_JASJFF010000787.1:0-1035 GCF_030065435.1 Microcystis sp. M53603_WE2 | reverse complement strand
CGTGCGCCTTGCGCTGGTGATGGGAGAGGATAATAGCCACACCTCTCGTACCCCCTCCACGCTTACTTTTTGCTCCGTCTCGACTCTTTCTTTTTCCTCGTCCAGCCGCGTAGGTATTCTTGATACTTTCCACAGTCTTGATAGTTCTGATAGATCATTTGATAGATAGTTTCGTGACTGAGAGATTCTTGACCAGCTTTTTTCAGACGACCTGCTATTTGTTCGGGACTATGATAATATTTCAATCCTTTTTTCACCAACTCTAAGGCCGACTCGCTGACATTTTAAAAGAGTTGTTTGGCATTTTTGGTGCGCGTCTCGCTCTTAGCTTGTGCTGTGTCAGGTAGATAGCAGCCCAGAGAACTTTGATTCCTTCTTAATTCTCGCGCTGGTCGTGCTTTGATGACATCCGAGCCAGACGGCCATTTGCCGTTGAGATAAATTTCCCTCTTGACTAAGTTGGTAGAGCAAGTTTCTTTGTTCTATGTTAAGATGTTTTCGGCTGGTTTTTGGGTCTGATTTGTTGTTGTTAATGATCAGACAGTACCTGATGAGCCTTTCTTTGTCAACTCTTGAGGTTGATGCGTTTCATTTTTGAATTGACGTTTTATTGGCTGTTGTCTGGTTTCAATTTCTTCTCCAACTGCTCCTGATTTCAGGATTTCTACTGTTGGGTATTCCTTTTTATATTCTCCTTCCACTGATAGAGAAGTCGAATCTAAATGGCAATTCTCGGTCGCTACACCAAATTTTTTTACGGCCGCTAAACTAATGAGTAGGAAAATACCCGAAACATCCAGTTGATAAAGTTTGTCCATTACTCGACCAATTTTATCATCATTCAGGAGTTTGGGTTCGATGCCCTCTCCCAGCAAATGTTCGCTTGCTTTATCTTCAAAAAATTGAGGAAATAAATACAAGGACCCGGAGACAAATCCCAATCCATTCAGGATAATTGCTTTCACGACTTGCCCCGCTGTGACAATTTCTCCTCGCTCAATTGAGACTTGTTCGTTGATAATTTCGACGATTCCT
>NZ_JASJFF010000619.1:0-2026 GCF_030065435.1 Microcystis sp. M53603_WE2 | reverse complement strand
GATGTACCACAAGAAGGATAATGCAAGGTTTTTGAAAGTCCCAATCCTATTTTCGCAGCATGAACATCGGACTTTAACAGGTCAAAAGCCTTATTTTAAAAGGGTTTTACCATTATTCAGCAAGCCCTAAGTAGATTGAAGGCCTAACGACATCTAGGGGTGCTACCCAGTGCCTTCGGCATCGCACTTTAACCCACAGTTTCAATCAATGTGCATGGTGCGTTCCCCAAAAATCTATTAGTGGAGCAGTAGGAGCCACCTTAGGGAACGCACCCTACAAGATTGCGTACTGCTACGCAGTGCCTTCGGCATCGCACTACAGCTTATTGGTTCAGCATAACGGATAAGTTCAGCGGCGCGCTTTAGCGCGTCCGCTGGAACGAATTGTTAGAACCCCGTTTGGCGATGTAATGTCAGCATCTTTAGGCTGAATGTTTTCTTCCGCAGCCTCTTCAAACAGTGTGAAGTCGGCAATACTGAATAATGGCAATGAAGCTGTTTTGGATTTCTCATTGACAAAATCACCCATACGATCCGAGCCATTAGCCATCCTATGCAATATTGTTGTAATAGCCTCCTGGCTACGATCAACACCAATCCATTTTCGCCCAAGCTCTGATGCCACCACTAATGTGGTTCCAGACCCTGCATAGCAATCTAGGACAAGATCACCGGGATTTGATGATGCTTCAATAATTCTAGAAAGAAGTGCAGGATTCTTTTCCGTTGGATAGCCGGTTATATGAATGTTTTGATTATGCGCGTCACGAAAGTCCATCCAAATGTCTTGCACTGGAATTCCAGCGCTATTTTCAAGATAGATTTTTCGGCGCGGATTTCCCGTTGGCGACCAATAAATCTCTCCACGGGCATCCATCTCATCTAGGGTTGACGGTTTATATTGCCAATGCTTTCCGGGTGGCGGCAGCTTGCCTTTCCACTCCCCACCTGTTTCCCCGTTACGGACACCGGGAGCATGGACGGGTACTTTTTTGTATCTGCGCCCATCGGGATCAAGGCATGGATACTCCTTTACTGATTTAACTTCATCCCATGGTTCAATTGGTCGGTTCCATACATAGTTATCGCTCTTTGTGTAGAAAAGAATGTAGTCGGCTACATTTCCGTATGTCTTTCTCGTGTAGTTCTTAGGATTGCACTTCTTGCGCGTTATGCAATTTCGGAAATTTTTCTCTCCGAAAATTTCATCTAAGACGACGCGAAAATGAAAAATCATTCTTTCATCAAGGTGAAGGTATAGAGAACCATCATCGGCCAACAAACGGTGAATTAAAATTAGGCGTTCGCGTAACGTTTCAACAAAATCAGGTCCAACAAGATGATCGTCATAAGCATGGTTTTGTTTTCTTGACTCAAAGGATGATGCAGTTGCAAATGGAGGATCGATGTAAACAAGTTTCACTTTTCCGCTTACGGCTTCATCCTTCGCTAAAGCCGCAAGTACAGCCAAGTTGTCCGCGTGGTAAAGCCTATTATCGCCGCCTGAATATGCCGAATTTGGCGAGTAGTGTCCTGCGGGAAGCGCAAGAATATCTTCTTGTGCCTTTTTTCCGGGGTACTCTAGGCGAAAACCATTAGTGTCCAGAGGCGACACCCTTTCCCCTTTTGTACGATTTCCCATGCCTGGAATTGGAACCGCCATACTTAAGACCTCAACCATTCAGATGTGATGCGATCTGGAACCATGCGCAGCGTGACAACCTTTACGCGGTCTGGCCATTGATCTTCGATGTAAGCGTAATCATTCCACATAGAACCAAGTAAGAGGCCTGGGCCGTCATTCACATAAATTACTTTGATATGTGGCAATCCTTGACATCCTCGCCGCCGTAAAACGGACGGCGATTCCCAAACCTCACGATTTAGGTTTCTGCTTCTTTCCCTTGCGGGGTTCCGCACCTGCCTTAACAGATTTACTCTGTTCTGGTCTTATGGTCGCTCTACAGACTGACACCGCAAGCCCTGCGGCCAAAATATTTTTACTGGCGTTAATATCTCGGTCATG
>NZ_JASJFF010000617.1:0-3388 GCF_030065435.1 Microcystis sp. M53603_WE2 | reverse complement strand
GGAAATTTTCCTACAAAATTGCTATTACCTTTAGTCGGGGAAAGCTAAACCGCTGCGGGGATCGCGAATGTATAAACCTAACACCAGCGAGGAGATAACCGTATCCCAGACGGGGGTGAATTTTTCCGCATCATCGACCCAATAATCCATAGTAATTAAACATTGAACTCCAGAACCAATACCCACGGCAATACGGGAATAAGCTGGCCGATTTTCTTGGGGGTCGATGAATTGAATTTGCACCCAAACAATGCGCGCAGTTTGGCGTTTTTCTTGGATAACTTCGCCAATTTCGTGAGGATTGCGGCTATCTTCACGAGCTAACTTTTTGACCATTCCTTTTAGGGGTAATTCTTTCCAATCTCCGGGGGGAAGTAAATTATAGGAAACCTCTAAACGACAATCATCATTGGGGGGTTTTCTATCCAAAAAACGAAAGGAATTATCATCGGGTTCAAAATGCCAATCTTGAGGAACTTCAAAGCGCACTGCACCGCGACCAGCTACAAAAATACTATTACCTGGACTAGATTTCCAGTTATGATCTGGATTTAAGTCGAGGGTTTCTTTGATCCATTGCAGATTGTGTTTTTTGGATTTAGCCATAGGGATAATCCTGCGATCAGAATCGGACTATAGCTATCATTATACAGGCTTTTTCCTGAGAATTAAATATCAAGCCTTTCTCATAAAGATGAAGTAAAACGTAGGGTGCGTTACTAACGCACCACCTATCATCAACTAAGTAGCCAGTCGTAGGGTGCGTTACTAACGCACCACCTATCATCAACTAAGTAGCCAGTTACAATCAAAGAACAGGAACTGAATCTCACTTTCGTAAATCTACTAAGTTGGGATTTTTAAAGGGAAACTCTCTTTTAAAATTGGCCGTTACTTCCGATTTTATCACTCAATCCAAGCTTTTGGGGGGTTCTACCCCCCAAACCCCCCGTTGGGGTCGTGGCGCCGCCCCCAAACCCCGGAGCGCATTAGTTTTTCGGTGGGATGCTTAGACGCGATTGTTCATATTTTTGTACCAATTTAAGAGTCACTGATAATTGCTGATTGTCGGTATTTCTGCAAATGTTGAGATGCACCCACCAAAACTTCTATCTCACCCTTAGGATAACTGCTGCATAATTTTTAGAAATCCCACAGCACGGGATTATCATCCAAGAAATCAGTTACCTGTTTACCAATATTATCAATTAATTTTAGGTCTTCTGGGGTTAAATTAATTGTCATTGCCTGAGCGTTATTAACTGCTTGAGCAGCATTTCTTACCCCAGCAATTGCATTAGTTTGGGGTTGCTTAATTAACCAAGCAAGAGATAATTGAGCTAGGGAACAATTATAGCGGTCAGCAATCGGTTCTAATTGATTTAAAGCCGCTTGTACCCTCTGAAAGTTTTCGCCATGAAAGAGTTTATTTTTAATTCTATGGTCTTCCGCTGCCAACTGATAACCATTTCTAAATTTTCCTGTTAATAAACCTTGGGCAAGGGGAGAATAGGCGAGAATAGAAATATTATTTTCTATACAATAGGGCATAATTTCCTTTTCTACCGAGCGCCAAAACAGAGAATAGGGAGGTTGAATACTCTCAATTCTGCCGTATTGACTGGCTTCTTCCAGTTGAGAGCGGGAGAAATTGGAAACCCCTATAGCGCGAATTTTTCCCTGTGCCTTTAGATAATTAAGAGCGGCCATAGTTTCAGAAATAGGCACTATTTCCGTGTTCCATGAACCACTAGGCCAATGAATTTGGTAAATATCTATATAATCAGTTTGGAGGTTTTTTAAAGAGCGCTCGCAAGCTGCGATAACTTGCTCATATTTGAGGTGATTAGCAAAGACTTTGGTGGCATAAATTACCTGTTCTCGCATATCGGCTAAAGCTTGAGCGACAATCAATTCTGAGTGACCTTCCCCGTAGATTTCGGCTGTATCTACAGTGGTAATTCCTGCCTCAAAAGCTGCACGAATAGCCTTAATACTTTCCTCATCTTCAATACCTGCCCACATCTTTTTTCCTGCTTGCCAAGTACCCACAAGAAGGGGAGTAATTTCTATATTAGTCTGACCGAGATAGCGTTTTTGCATAACAGTTTTTTTGATGGGTTATGTATGCTTAGGGTTTTAGTCGGGTTTAGGGTTTAAAATCTCAGCTAAAGAGGACTAAAGTGACAAGGATAAAAACCTTTACCAGTAGGGGTGTAAAGAACAAACTTAACAAGCCACAAAAAAGACCTAATAAGCGGGTACTGAGGCTAATTATTTCGCCTTGAACATTATAGCTAATCGACAGGGCGATGAGGGCTAGAGTAAGGAGAAAAATCATAGTTTTCTTTCCTGAGTCTATTGAGCAGAAAAGCCGTGACTGCTCACGACTTTTTGCCGTTTCTATATCTATTATTAGCTCGATTACTGGGCTAATGACATCGGGGTAAAGTGAACTTTTTTAACGGAAAAGATTTAAAAATCCGTTGAAGAGGCCTGTCAGACCGGTAAAGGGACTTAAAACCGTGCCGAGGGTGTCGGTGGCAGAGGCCAGACCGCTACGATGAACCACAACCACATCATTATTGCGGAGAATCGGGTTAGTTTTCTCGTTGATACCCTGGGAAAAATCGATGTTAATTGAGTTTTTGGTGACAGTCCCGTTAGGATTGAGACGAATTAATTCCACTGTGGACTGATTGGCGCGACGCTTATCAAAGTCTCCTGCGGTTAAAATTGCCTGATTGAGAGGGGTATTGGGAGGAACTTCAATTGTCCCCGGTTTTTTCACCTCCCCGACCACTTTCACGTTAATGGTTTTGGGGGCAAAACTGGCCGATGCTAGGGTTTCCGATTCCTTGGCCGAGATTTCAGTAGCGGTGGGGATAATCACCGTATCCCCTTCTTGGAGGATGATATCAGCGGTCATATCGCCTTTATCGAGCAAACTCCAGAGATCTACGGGGATTTTCTGCTGGGAACCGTCACGGGTATAACGCAGCACTTGCACCTGTCGGATATCAGCGAGGGGTTTGATACCTCCCGCTTCTTGGATAGCTTGGGTTAGTCGGGCCGGTTGTCGTCGAATTCCCCGATTATTCTCTGTGGTGACGGTGTTAACTTGATTGGGGACAATACGATGGGACCCCGGACGATAAACTTCTCCCACCACAGTAACATTAATTTCTCGATCGCTATCTAGTCCAAAATTGGCATCAGCTAATTGATTGACTTCCCCGACGCTAAGGGTCGTTTTAGTGGGAATAACGATGCTATCACCATCTCTAAGGCTAACATCTTGGGTTTTATCGCCTTTTTGGATTAATTGCCAGAGATTGGCTTGAATTAGCTGTTCTTGTCCCTTGAGGTTGCGTCGGATTTGAACTTG
>NZ_JASJFF010001217.1:0-2178 GCF_030065435.1 Microcystis sp. M53603_WE2 | reverse complement strand
GGGTAGCCTTGAGGATTGTCCAAACAATACCACTAACAATCAGGGTAAAGGCCCCTACTGCTACAATCCCGATAATTTGGTTAATAAACAGTTGGAATTGACCGGTGATTAAACCCGCATCTTTGTTGAAGATACCCACGGCTAAAGTTCCAAACACACCACAGACGAGGTGAACGGAAGTCGCACCCACGGGGTCATCAATTTCCAGCTTATCGAAGAAAGCCACCGAGTAAACCACGACCACACCAGCAATTAAACCGATAATTAAGGCCGACCAATAGGATACACCATCACAACTGGCAGTAACCGCTACTAAACCGGCGAGAATACCGTTAATAATCATCGAAAGGTCGGGTTTACCATCTTTCGCCCAAGCGGTAAAGGTAGCGGCAATGCCGCCCGCGGCCCCGGCGAGGTTAGTGGTGACAGCGATATAGGGTACAGTTTCATTAACCGCTAAAGCAGAACCGGGGTTAAAACCGAACCAGCCAATCCAGAGAATTAAACAACCCAAGGTCGCGATACTCATGTTATGGCCGGGTAAGGCACTGGTGCGACCGTTGATGTATTTACCCATTCTCGGGCCGAGAATTGCCGCCCCGGTTAAAGCAGACCAACCACCCACCGAGTGGACCACCGTCGAACCAGCGAAGTCTTTAAAACCAAGGTCGGCTAACCAACCGCCACCCCAAACCCAGTGACCGGTGATCGGGTACATGATACCGACGATAATTAAGCTAAAAACGAGGAAATCGACGAATTTAATCCGTTCTGCCACCGCCCCAGATACAATGGTTGCCGCCGTTCCCGCGAAAGCGACTTGGAACAGGAAGAACACCGAGGTGGGCAAAGAGGCAGGCATGGCGTAGGTGGCAGGATCGCTACTGCTAAGGAACCAGCCTCCTGTACCGAAAAATTCGTTACTGACAGACCCGAACATCAGGGAGAAACCGATCGCCCAAAATGATATGGTGGAGAGGGCGAAAACGATCAGGTTTTTGGCGAGAACGTTAACGGCGTTTTTCTGGCGACAGAATCCCGTTTCTAGCATCGCAAAACCCGCGTTCATAAAGATCACGAGGATGGCGGCAATTAAAACCCAGATTGTATTGAGGGCGTTTTGGACATCTTCGGGGGTTAGGGGTTTCGCATCCTGGGCGTGTACGGCCGCGTTCCAAACCACAAAAATAATCGCGGACAAGGGAACACAGGCTAACCAGACAGGGTTAATTTTCGGTAACAAACCGACAAGTTCCCCAGATTTTCGAGCAATTCGTTTCATCGTTAATTCATTTACTTTTTTGAGTTAGTAGGTCGATTCATTACTGTTGAAAATAATTACCGAGCAATTATGTCCGTTCAACCGCTAAATCCTAGGAACAGAGGTCAATCATTTCAGAAGACCAAACGCCTAGGGATTTATCTTGGGGTGTGAGTAGTCAATGTTTTTTTATCTTTGGTTTTTTTTAGTTGAGATTTCTGTATCCTCTGATACGTTTCACTTTTAAATAACAATAGTAGATAAGTTATCAGTTATCAGATGTGAGTTTTCAGTTCACTGATTACTGTTTACTGGACGGCTACGCCGTGCCTTTGGCAACACTGAAAAAAGCTTCCCACTGATCACTGATTACTGATTACTGATTACTGATCACTGATAAAGTCTCCCCTCCTTTGGAGAAATAAACCATGGCCCGAGCAACGGAATTCGATCGCACAATGATGCAAAGATGTCTAACCCTTGCTAGGCAAGCCTTGGGGCGGACTTCTCCTAATCCTTTGGTGGGTTCTGTGATCGTTCACGAGGGTATAATTATCGGCGAAGGTTTTCACCCGGGGGCCGGACAACCCCATGCAGAAGTTTTCGCCCTGAGACAGGCGGCAGAAAAAGCCCGTGGTGCCACTTTATACGTCAATCTCGAACCCTGTAACCACTATGGACGTACTCCCCCCTGTAGCGAGGCAATTGTGCAAGCAGGCATTAAAAAAGTGGTGGTAGGGATGATCGATCCTAATCCCCTGGTGGCGGGGAAAGGCATTCAAAGATTAGCATCGGCAGGCATCGAGACGCTGGTGGGGGTGGAGGAGTCCGAATGTCGTCAACTCAATCAGGGTTTTATCCATCGCATCACCGCTAAAAAACCCTTCGGTATCCTCAAATATGCCATGACTCTCGAT
>NZ_JASJFF010000346.1:0-6106 GCF_030065435.1 Microcystis sp. M53603_WE2 | reverse complement strand
ACTGTGGGACACACCATGACCGAGATGTTAACGCCAGTAAAAATATTTTGGCCGCAGGGCTTGCGGTGTCAGTCTGTAGAGCGACCATAAGACCAGAACAGAGTAAATCTGTTAAGGCAGGTGCGAAAAATCCTTCGGGAAAGAAGCAGAAACCTAAATCGTGAGGTTTGGGAATCACCGTCCGTTTACGGCGGTGAGGATGTCAAAGATACTATCGCGACTTACGGCATAGTCGGATAAAAGTGCGCTGCCTCGATCGTGACTACTTGCCCAATCCCGAAAAGCTTGCGCTCGTTCCGTCGGTGTTGCCGTCTCGTAAAAAGGTGTTTTTGGCTCTATCAGTTGTTTTAGCATTGTCTCCAAGAGAATTTCTACCTTTTCTGGTGATTGGTGACTAATTCTTGCCAAAATCTCGGCAATTGCCTTTAAATCTTGCTGATGGGCTTTTTTAAAGTCTAGCAGCATTTCCGCTCCCTCCCCATCTAGCGATCGCTGAGAAAAAGGAGTAATTTCCATAGATATTGCTCTCCTTGAAAACCGCTAAAACTTGATTCTGCCATAAAAACTTTTTTTAGAATAGATTGGGATCGACACCGATCGCCCCTTCACCGTCCGCATCTTGCAGGTTAGCACCGTCTAACCGAGCATTAGTGAGATTGGCCTTCTCTAAGTCAGCTTTTTGCAGATTGGCGTTGGTTAAGTTTGCTCCTTGCAGGTTGGCTTTTTCTAAATCTGCACCTAAGAGATTGGCCCCGCTTAAATCGGCTCCCGCTAGGAGAGTTTTGCCGAGGTCGGCTCCCTGGAGATTAGTCCCTTTCAGGTTAGCACCCTGTAGGTTTGTTCTTTCTAGATCCGTTTGGCTGAGGTTTGCTCCTTCTAGATTGGCCCAGGACAGGTTTAAATCTTTGAGGCTAATTCCGTTAAAGTCACAACCGACACAGGCGTTAGTTTCCTGTAGTTTTTGCAGATTATCGGCGGCAGCCGGCTCGACCAGAGTAATTTTTGCCGGTGCGCCGCCAGTGGGGGTAACGGCCCCAGCGATGGCAGGGTGGAAGCAAGAAAAAACTGTGATTAGCAATAGACAGAAGGCTGTCAGTAGCTTCGGTTTCATCGTTTTTGATCTCCTTGAGTGATCTTTTTGAGTCTCTGTTTTCACTCTAGGCAATGGCTTTAATAAAAACAAATATTCTTTGTTTTCAAATCCATAAATTCCCTTTATGCAAAGCTGGGAAACCCCCTCGCCGTTCCATCACTTTTATTTATTAAAACGACAATTAAGAATATTTGCTTTTATGCTTGTCCCGTACCTAAGATGATAGTGTCCGGCCAAAATCCTAGTCAAGGAGAGCGTTTTCAGCAATCTCGCCATCGATCGCAAGCTCAAGAACTTGACCTTAGATTTATACCGACAAAAAAATAGTCAAGAATCCTAGCAGGAAATACCAAGACGCATCTACAACGTCATAGGAGTAAAAATATAATTATATGTCCCCTCAAATTCTCGATATAGCTGAAAATCTCTCTCTAACCACTTGCGGCACTATTCTCACCCTGGCAGTCTTAGAAACCATTCTATCGGCCGATAATGCCGTCGCCCTGGCCGCTTTGGTGCGAGAACTTCCCGACCCCAGACAACAACGCCAGGCTTTAAACTGGGGATTGGCCGGGGCATTTGTGTTAAGAGTTGCCCTGTTAGTCAGTGCCAGTTGGACAGTTAAATTCTGGCAGGTGGAGGTACTGGGTGCTATTTATCTGATCTGGTTAGCGGGTAAGCATTTTTGCCAGAAATTTTTAAATATAGAAATAGAAGACGAAAATTTTGCCACTAATCTCGCCATAGAATCTTTTGGCCGTGTTATTGTTCTGATTGCTTTTACGGATCTGGCTTTTTCCCTCGATAGTGTGACAACAGCGATCGCCCTAGCCGATCGATTCTGGATTCTTCTGACTGGTGGTATTTTGGGAATGTTAGCCCTACGATTTTTGACCGGTTTATTTGTCAGGTGGTTAGCTGAGTTTGTTTACCTACAAGATGCGGCCTATCTGACGGTTTTAGCGGTAGGGGGAAGATTGTTATTAAAAGCTTGTCAACCAACCTATTTGCCGCCAGAGTGGATGGTATTAATGATGGTGGCGGCCTCCTTAAGTTGGGGCTTTTCTAGGCGTGTTGTGGTGGAATAGTTCTGGCAGCAAGGGATTTTCTCAATTTTTTAGGAGCGTGTCAACCGTTATACTCCGGGAGGATGGGCGACTGTGACATAATTTGGGACTAGGTACGGTAAGAGTCGCTAGTGAACCCCGTTAGCCTTGGAGACTTCCTTGCTAGACACCATTTCCACCCTATCCCCAAAACTAACAGCGATCGAAACCAAGGGAAATCCTCTCCCCAAAGTTGTCAGTTGTTCCTCCACCTGTCGTTATTGTCGGTTTTATAAGTTTCAGGGGAGAGGAAACGGCTATTGTCAACGCTTGGGAGTCGCTGTCCACAGTCATTGGCGCGCCTGTCCTTTGATTTGTCCACCTTTCGCCCCTTCCTGGGAAAGGTCGGAAAATGGGTAATTCTAAGTAGTTATCTGGATTTTACCGCCTGTATCGAGCAATTTTCTCCCCATCCCGCTCCGTCCGAGGATGGGGTTTTAATCGAAACCGATGCTTTCTACTCCACCGCTATCGGGACTGGTGGCGACAAAATAGAGAATTCCCGACCCTAGACAAGCGATCGCTATACTAAAGCAAATAATCCAGACTTGAGCAGGTTCGTAGCTATTACTATCGATCGCTCGCCGGATGAGAAAATATCGGCGCGTGGCGATGACAACGGTTAATAATCCCACCATAGCGAAGACAAAACCCAACAACCAACCCAGTCCTAGAGATGACGAAGATACTGTTCGTAAACGCAAAATGACCAGACCAAAACCCATCAAAGCGATGGAAGCGCGCATCCAAGACAGATAGGTGCGTTCGTTGGCCGAATGATCTCGCCAGTAATCAGGGTTAAATTTCTGCTTTGTCTTTTGGGATTTAAATAACATAGAGGAGTTCCTCGCTGGGAAGTTCAATAAAATCAAGTATTCTTTCTTATGGTTTTAATAAATTGTTTTTATCATCTAGTTTTTCGCTTATCTTTAACCAATTCAAGGGACTTGAGCAGATTATCATCCATAAATAGGGGGAGTTTACCGTCCCATCTTTCGATCGCTTTGTTCTGTAAAACTTCTGGACTTAAGGAATCTTGGAGAATGCGATGAGCTGCCGCCTCTCCTTTAGCCAGATTGATTTTCACTTCCGATTCTTTCAGAGCTTTCAGCACCATAAAACCGGCTTTTTTGGCCTCCTGTTCGGCAATTTGTTTGGCTTCCACCGCGTCGGTAAAGCGATCGGAAAAATTGACATGAACCAAAGAAATATCATCGACACCGATATGATAATTTTTCAGTCTTTCGCTCAAACGAATATCCACTTCTCCTTTCACCTCCTCCCGTTTAGTAATTAATTCTTCGGCGGTATATTTAGCCATAACTGCCTTGAGAATTTCCTCCACTGCTGGATCGATTACTCGTTCAATGACAGCCGCTTCATCGCCAATTTGTTGAAAAATAGTATTAACTTCTGATGCTAAAATATGCCAATTCAGGGCTACATCTGTAAATACTTCCTGTAGGTCTTTGGAGGAAGCTTCGGCCGCTATCTGTTGTTTTTGGATTCTCACACTTAGTTTTTTTACCGTGTTAACAACGGGAATAATCCCGTGAATGCCCTCATTAAGTATGTGATCTTGCACCTGTCCAAAAACCATTAAAACCCCTCTTTCTCCAGCATTGACAATCACGAAAGGATTAAAAATAATCGCCAAAATTAATAACAAAAAAAAGAGATTGCTTGGTCTAGCTAAAAGACGATTTTTAGGCATTCTTGGTTAAGACATTAAAAATAAACGATAGGATCGGCTGTCAACTAATATATAAATCCCTAGAAAAATATAGATAAAAGGACTAATTTTATGTCCGTAGTTTGTAACCACTTTAGCTATCCTGGGATGGGTAATCAAAAAATAGGCTAGGAGGCACCAAATCCCCATCATGAGATAAAAAACTATCATAATAATTAAGACGTGCATCGGGGAATTATTGGCAAAAAGAGAGGTATAGATACCAATATTATCACCACCATTAGCAACGGTCACGGCGGCAACGTAATAGGTTTGGGAGGGAAAACGAGGAAAAAAGGAGCGATTTTTAGAATAATTAACATCTTCTCTTACTTCTTGAATGTAATCCTCATTTTCCCTTGACAAAAGTTGTTTAATGCCGATAATCAAAGGAATAAATCCTAATAGACCAATCCATTCTTTAGAAACCAGTAACCCAAATAGTAACCCGAGGGAACTAGCTAGGAGAATCAGGGTAAAACCGAGGTATTGACCAATAATCAGGTGTCGAGGTCGAAAATTAGCATTAAGTCGCGAGAAAAACAACATTAGCACCATCAGATCATCGAGATTTGTGGCTACAAAACTCGTCACGCTAGTAATTAAAAGGGCTACTAACCAATTCATAGATTGAAAAAAGAGATAATCCTTCCCATTCTAAATCTCGTAGTGCCAGATGTCCTCCTCTCGTAAAAGAAGACGATGGACAGGAAGACGTTCCACGGCCCCCTGTTGTTCTAGACTATTAAGTGCGCGGGTAATTGTGACTCTAGTGGTTCCTAATAAGTCAGCGATATCCTGATGAGTTAGACGCACATCAATTAATTGTCCAGTACCGGTTTGTTTACCAAATTGATTGCCTAACCATGACAGTAATTTCACAACCATAACATCAGTACGTTTGTAGCTACGAATAATACTTAGTTCTTGTGCTTGCTGAAGATGAGACAGCAGAATTTCTGCCATTTGATAACTCTCAACTGTGGAAAAGGAAACTGCTTGTACAGGAGTGATGCACTCAACTTGATAGGGATTGACTCTCTCTAGGGTTTTACCGACAAAACTGCCAGGTCCCCACAATCCCAAGACGATCAGGGTTCCATCTTCTAACCAGGTGGAGGTTTTCACGACTCCACTCTCGATTTTCCAGAAATTAGGGTTTCTGAGGGGCAAAATCGCCCGATTATCAAAGTGCCAGCGATGGGGGGTTGGTGGTTGATAGGTAAGCGTCATGATTGGTAAGTAGTCGTGCAAAATTAATTTTCTAGTCGAGACTCCGAGACAGGAGACAGGAGACAGGAGACGGGAGACAGCTATTAGGGATCGGATTTGATAATTTTGGGGTAAAAACGATAATTACCCCAAAAAAGACCGATTGTATGCCCTTGCAAGCCCTATTTATTTCGGGGTGCTAGTCTTCTCCAGTTCCGTTGTGGCCGAGGAGATCAGTTCTTGCCAAGCTCGATCGCTTTCCTGTAGAGTTTGTTTAACAGCGTCGATGGTCTTTTCTACGCGAGTTTTCAGGAAAGGGGAAGCATTGTCTTTGAGTCGTTCGGTGTCGTCGGCTAAGATATCGATCGTCTCGGAGGTATTAACGAGGCTATTTTCTAGGGTAATAAGGTTGTTTTGCAGGGTTTCACTGAGTTTAGCCCCGGATTTGGTCAATTTTTTCGTCAATTTACTCACTTTTTCCCCTAGATCGTCAATATTATCCGCTAAGTCCTCTAGGTTGTCCTGTTGAGCTTCGATAATCTTCTTGTCGAGAGAAGGAGCGGCTAGTTGAGCCTTTAGGTCATCGATAGCCGATTTTGCCGCTTGGATGGCTTTTTCATAGGCAATTTGGGCATCTTCCAGAATTTTTGGGCTAGAAACCTCATTTTTTTTCTTAACGGGTTCCACCACAGTGCCACCCGTTGCCGTTGCACGGTCGATGACGGCCAACTGTTCGGGGAGTAGGGGCAAGGCGATCGCATTTCCCCTTCCCCCTAGGAGCAAAGTGACAGTTAAGAGGAAAATCAGCAGCCGGAAAACTTGATTTTTGAGGCTTTGAAAGCTCTTATTTCGGTTGATCATAGTTGAATTTTCTCCTGTTCAGAAAAGTGGTTACTCTATCTAAATATTATCACATAAAATTTTTGTTTTGTATTTGTTTATAATAAATTTTTCATAAAATTT
>NZ_JASJFF010000338.1:0-4282 GCF_030065435.1 Microcystis sp. M53603_WE2 | reverse complement strand
TTAATCAGCAAAGGTTTAAGTGTGCCGCACAGATGCGAGAACCGCTATAATTATAACCAGCTACTTACTTAGGGTTACAGTTAAATTATTCTGGGTCTCGGTGGCTTAGTCACTAATCAACTCAGACACAGGACAAGAGAGCCATTCTAAATAATTATTACTCAATTCTTTCACGGCTAATTCATAGAACCTCTGACCGTGTTCGGGAGTGGCTAAAGCAGGATTGGAACCCATACGACCATCGGGGTAGTTTTGGCGAAAATTAGCCGCACCGTAAATACCATGACCAGAAGCCACTTTTTCCGATAAAAAGGCATTTTTAAGGCTCTCAGGGTAAAGATACTGAGTTAACGCCACTTCGCTCGGTGTAGCGTGAGAACCTTCCTGATCTCCATACAATTCTTTGGCTAAAAGATAAACTTCTCGCACCATAAACCAGTTGGCCACTTGACATTTAACCTCGTTTGTGTTAAGCAAATTGAGGGAATCCAAATGATAATAGGTTTCCGCAAAAGCGGCTTTTAGGGTGGCAATATTGCCCCCGTGACCATTAATAAAGAAAAATTGACGAAAACCCGCTCTAGCTAAACAAGTCACATAGTCGAGGATGACTTGAATCAAAGTGCTAGGACGAAGACTAATTGTACCCGGGAAAGCCGTGTGATGTAGGGCCATACCGACATTTAAGGTGGGTGCTACCATTGCTCGTACCTGTTTCCCCACTCCTTTAGCGATCGCCTCCGCACATAGAGCATCTGTACCAATTAGTCCCGTCGGCCCGTGTTGTTCCGTGGAACCAATAGGAATAATAATTCCCTGAGATTGTTCTAGATAGGATTCCACCTCTAACCAGGTGGATAACTGTAATAACATTCGGCTCTACCCCCCCGAGTGCAGGTTGACCAATTGAGATAAAATTAGGACGAATAATCAAGTATTTTTATGTTAACCCTTGACACCCCCCCCTTGTCGGCGAGTACGGATTTCGTTCCCAATCATCGGATTTTAATCGTTGAAGACGAAGAAGTGATTCGGGATATGATTATTTTGGCTTTGGAAGAAGAAGGTTACGAGGCGCTCGGTGTTAGTGATGGTCGCGTTGCCCTAGAATTACTGCAAAGTCAAGAATCTAATCACGGTGAGTCTCGTTTTGATTTGGTCGTTTTGGATTTAATGTTACCCCAAATCAACGGTCTTGATATCTGTCGTCTGTTGCGCTATCACGGCAATATTATCCCGATTTTAATCTTAAGTGCTAAGGCCAGCGAAACCGATCGAGTTTTGGGTTTAGAAGTAGGTGCCGATGATTATCTGACTAAACCCTTTAGTATGCGCGAATTAGTCGCTCGTTGTCGCGCTCTCATTCGTCGTCAAGGATTTACTTCCCTAGCTGCCGCTCCCGTGCGAAAATTCCGCGATGTTCTTCTTTATCCCCAGGAATGTCGGGTGACGGTGCGAGATGAAGAAATTAACCTTTCTCCTAAAGAATTCCGTCTCCTCGACCTATTTATGAGTTATCCGCGCCGAGTTTGGTCAAGAGAGCAGTTAATTGAACAAATTTGGGGGCCAGATTTTTTAGGAGATACCAAAACCGTCGATGTTCACATTCGCTGGTTACGGGAAAAACTAGAAATCGATCCCAGTCAACCGGAATACCTGATTACTGTACGCGGTTTCGGTTATCGTTTTGGCTAGGTGAGCGATTATATTTTCCCGATTAGCGATCGCCGCTCGCGCAGACAATGACTATTTTCGCTTTTATTTTCGGAGTAGTTTTAGGTTTGAGTATTTGTTATTGGCAAGTCTCACGCTTAAATAGAGAGTTAAAGCGAACCCTAAGCGCTCTCTCGGATTCGGTGGATTTGTCGGCCTCTTTTCCCGTTACCTCCCTGGTGCGTCGAGAATTACAGTTTCTCTCCCAAAGTCTGCAAGAGCGAGAAAAGAGCTTAGAAATTCAGAAATCCTTGCTAGAACTAGCGCCGATCGCCTATCTTCATATAGATACCGATAATCAACTACTCTGGTGTAATCAACAGGCAATTAATCTCCTCAAACTCGATCGCTGGCAGCCAGATCAAGTGCGTCTGCTGCTGGAATTAGTGCGATCCTACGAATTAGATCAATTAATTCAAGAAACTCGCCAAAAACAGAGTCCACAGGTGCAAACTTGGACTTTTTACCCGACTAATTATCCTGTCAACCCCATTAGCGATCGCCAAGTGATTGCTCCTAAATCGATTGCCTTGAAGGGTTACGGTTATCCCTTGCCAGAAGGTGAAATCGCTGTATTTATCGAAAATAGACAGCCTTTAGTGGAATTATCGCAAAATCGCGAGCGAGCTTTCTCTGACTTAACTCACGAGTTACGCACTCCCTTAACCTCCATTTCTCTCCTTACCGAAGCTTTACAAAAACGCCTCCAAGCTCCCGAAAGACGCTGGTTAGAACAAATGGGGAAAGAAGTGGAGCGTTTGAGTCAATTAGTCTGCGATTGGCTAGAAATCAGTGAATTACAAGCGGATGCGGGGCGATCTTTACAATACCAGATGATTAATCTAGAGGAATTAATCACCGCTGCTTGGCAGACTGTCACCCCAATAGCCGCCCAAAAACAGATTAGCTTAGATTATTCCTCTCCGGTGGATTGGACGCTGGAAGTGGATCACTCTCGTCTGCTGCAAGTTTTCCTGAATCTCTTTGATAATGCCATTAAGTATAGTCCCGATCAGGGGAAAATTCGCCTAGAAATTCGGGAAATATCCGATACTATCGGGGAAAAATGGCTAAAAATTGACGTTATCGACAACGGGAAGGGATTTAACGAAGCGGATCTACCCTACGTTTTTGATCGCCTCTTTCGTGGTGATCCTTCCCGCACCCGTCAAAAACAAGGCACAAAGGATTATAGTACCGGTTTAGGTTTATCGATTGCCAAAGAGATTATTCAAGCCCATGGCGGTTCGATCGTCGCTCAAAATGATCCTAACACCGGCGGCGCTCGCCTACAAGTCACTCTCCCGCGTCAAAAAAAGGAGGTGGGGTGATGGGTGTGGGGTGTGGGGAGAAAAAAAATCTGTCAAGTTCTCTGGACAACTGTACAAAATCGAAAATTTTCTTGTTATCACTGTAGAGAAAGAGTAGTTTTATGTTAAGCGAATCCGACCGTGAGCCTATCCAAAGAAACCAATCATCCCGATCGCACCTATTTCGCTCGTTCTCTCCAGCGATTGGAACAGGATGTGCTGAGAATGGGCACCTTGGTCGAAGAATCCTTTCGTCTTAGCCATCAATCCCTTTTTGCTAGGGATTTGGAAATGGCGAAAAAAATCGCCCCCCTTGACAAGGAAATCGATCGCTACTACCGTCAAATCGAGTTAGATTGTGCCACTCTCATGACTCTACAGGCTCCCGTAGCCCAAGATTTGCGGCTTTTAAGTGCTTTTATGCAATTAGTGCGCGATTTGGAACGTATCGGCGATTATGCCAAGGATTTGGCTGAAATAGCTCTCAAATTATTCGCCTATACTCCCCACGATTGTATGGGTGAGATCGAGGCTATGTCCCACCATGCCCAGTATATGTTAGCCACGAGCCTTGTTGCTCTGGCCGACCTCGATCAAGAAGCAGGTCCAAAGGTGAAAGAACTAGATAATACGGTCGATCGAGCCTATGATTATCTCTATCACACTCTCGCCCATCAAAGAGATATCAAGGGTGTGGTGGAACCAATCCTGCTGATGGCTTTACTAATCCGTCATCTGGAACGCATGGCCGATCACGCCACCAATATCGCCCAAAGGGTATCCTACATCGTTACCGGACAGAGAGGCTGAGGGTGTGGAGGCTCCTGAGATGATTTCTCTCGAACTCTGGCCCCCGCTTTTAGCGTTTACGACTCAGGGGGTTTACAATTTCACTTAACCCCTCCCCCAAGAGGGATAAACCCACCACCATCGTGGTCATTGCTAATCCGGGGAATAAAGTGGTCCACCAGATACCTGTAGATAAATCCGCCAAAGCTTCCTTGAGATCATGACCCCATTCCGGCACTTCTTCTGGTAATCCTAAGCCTAAAAAGCCTAAACCGCCTAAAACCAGGATCGCATCCGCTGCGTTGAGGGTAAAAAGAACCGGGACACTTTGGACGACATTAAAGAAAAGATATTTTGATAGTATCCGGCTAGGACTGGCACCGATCGCTCGCGCCGCTTCGATAAATAACTCATTTTTAACGCTGGCGGTTTGATTTCTGACCACGCGAAAATATTGGGGAATATAGGCA
>NZ_JASJFF010000781.1:0-2734 GCF_030065435.1 Microcystis sp. M53603_WE2 | reverse complement strand
GTTAGCCCAGCGTAACGCATTCTCTGATCAGGTTTTCATGAATTGCGCTGTAAATTGAATAAATTAGGATAATCTGGTAGGAATAATGACCACTTCTTTGTCTCGAAGGAAAACAGTTAGCGGCAAACCTTTTTTAAAGTGGGCGGGAGGCAAAACTCAACTGGTTCCCAATATTCTATCTTTGATTAATTCCCAGATTTCTCAAGATTGTCAGTTTAACTACATTGAACCTTTTGTCGGAGGTGGGGCAGTTTTATTCTCAGTCTTAAATAATTTTTCTTCTGTCCAAAAAGTCATTATTAATGACATCAATCCTGATTTAATCAGGGCTTATAATGTTATTAAAAATAATGTCAAAGAATTAATAGTCAAGCTTAAAAAAATTCAGCAGGATTTTTATGAACTTAAAAATCTAGAGGAACAACAAAAGTTTTTTTTAGATAAAAGAATAGAATTTAATTCTCGCAGCTGCGATGACTGTCTAGAAAAAACAGTTTTGTTATTATTTCTCAATAAAACTTGTTTTAATGGACTTTATAGAGTCAATAGCAAAGGACTTTTTAATGTCCCCTTTGGAAAATATGTCAAACCGTTGATCTGCAATGAAGAAAACCTATTAGCTGTCAATCATCATTTACAGAAAGTGACGATCCTACAAGGGGATTTTGTCCAAACCCTAAATTATGCCAATAACAAGACTTTATTTTATTTTGATCCTCCCTATAAACCGATTAAAAAAACATCAGCTTTTACCTCTTATACTAAAGAAGATTTTAACGATGAGGAGCAAATAAGATTAAAAGAATTTATCGATCGATTGGATCAGGCTGGTTATAAATTTATTTTAAGTAATTCCGACCTTAAAAACTTTGACTCTGACAATAATTTTTTTGATGATTTATATAAAAATTATAATATTCAAAGGGTAAAAGCCCGAAGAAATATTAATTCCCAGGGCAATAATAGGGGAGAAATCTGGGAATTACTGATCAATAATTAGGGTTTGCGGCAAAAAGTTTTTCCCGGGGGCAGGGTGTAGGGTGTGGGGTGTGGGGTGTGGGGTTTTGTCGATTTTTAGATGGCAAATTACCTAATTTTCAGGGAAAAAGTGCCTAAATTTCTCCCCGATCACTCCAATAGTTGACACTTTTTGAGAAAAAAAGTCTAAAAGTCTTACCCAACAAGGTTTTTAGATTTATTCAGCCAGTTCTAAGTAGGGCTGGCTGAATAAATGTGAAATGTAGGCAAGGTAAGGGTTTTGCGGCTTTTCTCGTGAAACAGGTGCCAGATTTTCAGAGAATCGTGCTTCCAAACCTTGCGTCTTCATCGGCCCGCGTCCTGTAGGGGCGAAGCATTCGGATAGAAAATCTACGGTTTCACCGATAGGTTATTGCCCGAATGCTTCGCCCGTACTTTTTCAGCAAACCCTAAGTAGGTAGGCGTTAAAAATTATCAGATGTGAGGGTAAAAAGGGAAAAAAGAGGAAAAGGGTTACAGAGTCCTCCCGAATACGCAGACTACCCGAAAACCGAAATTGTAGTAGCGGTCGTCGCGGCGGTCGATGTAGTAGCGAAACGCGGAACGGCAGTAATAAGGATCGTTGCCCCAGGAACCGCCCCGCAGCACTTTTGTAGTATATTTGTTCTTGCTAATCCAAGCACTCCCATCCGTGGGTGCGCCTTGATAATTAGGGTGATAATCGTCCTGACACCATTCCCAAACGTTTCCGTGCATATCGTACAGACCAAAGGCATTAGCTACCTTAAAATAGCCTACTGGTGTCGTCTGTTTTCGATCGATGCCTTTTAGTCCCCTTCCATAATTCCCTGGATAAACTTTTTTGTCTCTTTCCCAATCAGTTCCGCTGTAATTAGCCAAATCTGTGGTAATCGTCTCCCCAAAATGAAAAGCGGTTGTTGTCCCCGCTCTACAGGCATATTCCCATTCTGCCTCACTCGGTAGCCGATACTCCCGTTTTGTTTCCCTTGATAATCGTTTACAGAATTCTGTTGCTTGCTCCCAGTTTACTTGTTCTACGGGTCTTGTCCATCTATCCTGCTCTTGATATGGCTCTTTGAAGTAGGAAGGCTCTAGTTCTAGATCGATGTCTATTTTAGCAGTTGCGGCGATCGCTCGCCACTGTGCTTGGGTGATGGGATAGCGTCCCATGAAAAAAGCTGAAATATTAACGGTGTGTTGAGGACTTTCTCTTTGAAAATAGTCTCGATCGTATTCTTTACAGAGTCTTTCTATTTCTTGATCTGGGGTTCCCATCTGAAAGGAACCGCTAGGGATAAGCATCATGTCGAGATTAATCCCTTCCCCTAAATTCTCGCTGTAATATTGTGCTTCTCGTTGCTGTCGGTGAATGATTAATTTAGTCATTTTTTCTGAAGCGGTTAAGTAGCTGGTTATAATTAAATTGAAGATAGATTTTGGGTTCGATCCCCCCCACCCCCCTTGATAAGGGGGGCATCGATCCCCCCTACCCCCCTTGATAAGGGGGGCATCGATCCCCCCTACCCCCCTTGATAAGGGGGGTGCCGATCCCCCCTACCCCCCTTGATAAGGAGGGTGCCGATCCCCCCCACCCCCCTTGATAAGGAGGGTGCCGATCCCCCCTACCCCCCTTGATAAGGGTAGGGCTGTTTCATTTAAATTAAGTATAGCTGATTTTGAGTCAATAAATTTGACCGAAGATTCTCAAGTTTATCTTGTTCTAACCAAAAGAGTT
>NZ_JASJFF010000967.1:0-1498 GCF_030065435.1 Microcystis sp. M53603_WE2 | reverse complement strand
CAACAGCGATCAAATTAGCACCCTGGCCAGAAATTCATCCCCGCGCTCAAGAGACAAAAGTACCGATCTTAATGTATCACGACATTTTACCGGAAAAAGAGGTATTCTTTGACGTTACTCCTGGCGAATTAGAGGCACATTTTCAATTTTTGCGGGAAATCGGGGCAACTCCTATCAGTATCGATTGGTTAATTTCCCATCTGCGGACAGGTATTCCCCTTCCCGCTAAACCAGTTTTATTAACTTTTGATGATGGTTATGGGGGACATTACCAGTATGTCTATCCTTTATTGAGAAAATACGGCTATCCTGCTGTTTTCTCGATTTATATCAATAAAATGACTCAAAAAACTGGCAGAACCAGTGTCACTTGGCAACAACTCCAGGAAATGGCCGCCGATCCTCTAGTCCAAATTGTCTCCCATAGTGTTAGTCATCCCCGGGATTTAAGATTATTGTCCGATGCAGATTTGGAGCAAGAAGTCAAGCAATCGAAACAAATCTTAGAAAAAGAATTGGGCATTCCGATTAATTATTTCACCTATCCGGAAGGGAAGGCAGATGATCGAGTGAAGGAATTCGTCAAAAAAGCGGGTTATCGGGCGGCTTTATCGATGAATGACCTCGATGAACATTTTGCGGGACAATCCCCCGATTTACTCACGATTGGACGCTTTGGGCAATCGCGCACGCGAGAAGTTGTACCGCAAGCTTGGGGAGGTGATCCCTTACCCCGTAGGGATGGCGGTTTTAACTTTGCCACCACCATCCAAAAACGGGAAGTGGAATTTTCAACTAATACACTTGTTCTGATTAGTGGCGGGATTCCCAAAACCATCCACGCTGATAGTCGTTATCAAGTGGAGGAAATTATCGCCGGTACAGAAGCGATCGCGGCTGTAGATGGCGGTTTTTTCTCTCTCAAGGAATTGGACTCAAATCAGATGATCGGGCCGGTTTTAAGCGAAAATGGCGGCTTTATACCGGGATATGAGGGAGAAATCGACAAGTTAGAGGGTCGTCCTTTAGTAATCATTACCGAGCGATGGGTGCGTTATCTTCCCTTTGATCCTGCCCGTCATAATACCCTAGAAGGAATTGCAGCGGAGGCTGGAGATGATCTCAAGGTTACGGATGCTTTTGTCGCGGCCGCTTGGTTAGTCAAAGATGGACAACCACAACCGCGGGAATCCTTTGGTACACTTTACGGTTTTGATGCCCTGCGTCACCGGGCTTTTTGGGGGATTAATCAGGCAGGACAGCCAGTTATCGGGGTTTCCAGAGAGCCGATCGATTCGATGGCTTTGGGAGAATTATTAGTACAGGCAGGTTTTCGGGACGCAGTGATGTTAGACTCAGGAGCAAGCACCTCCCTCGCTTATCAAGGTCAATCGCAAGTGCATTATACTCCCCGTCCCGTTCCCCACGTTGTCGCTTTATTTCCCCCCACAGAAACCTATATTGTTCCCATTAGTCATGTGGGGATTCCCTGTGTAAT
>NZ_JASJFF010001157.1:0-1289 GCF_030065435.1 Microcystis sp. M53603_WE2 | reverse complement strand
GTAATCGTAGGGTAAAGGGGGAAGTGTGTAAGCCATGTGTTCTCTGTATCCTCTCTTGAGAGCTTGTTTAAGGTAGTGTTGTTAACCTTTTGTCAGTATTCAGCTTAACCAAGACGAATACCTTTGCAATAAAACTTTACACCCTCAATCATAGCACCGAAGGAGACTTGATCAGTGATCACTGATCGATCAGCTTTTTTCTCCCATCTCCCTTCTCCCCCATCACCTCAACTCCCATCGACCATCTCCTAAATCCTGAGAAGATCACCAAACAATGTTAAAATAATTCCCGTACTGTAGGCGCTTGCAGATTCTTGTGGGCGTGGCAGGGCAGGCGAAAAACGATTCCGTTCGGAATTAGACCAAAAAAGCTCCACTGGAAACAGCAGTAGATTTTATCTCACTGGGTTGACCGGTTGGCACTTCGTCAAATTACGGATCAATACAAAATTATCATTTACAGATCTTTCTTGGTAACTTATGGCACAGCGTACACGCTTAGGTGAAATCCTTCGTCCCCTCAACTCGGAATATGGTAAAGTTTCTCCCGGTTGGGGAACTACCTTGCTGATGGGAGTTTTTATGGCTCTGTTTTTAGTCTTTTTGCTGATTATTTTACAGATCTACAACTCCTCCCTAATTTTAGAAGGATTTAATGTAGATTGGGGTCAGTAAGCAGATTCCAACAATCTCGTCGCCATTTTTGGCGGCAGAATTATCCCTCGGACTTTGGCAGGTGGGTTATTGCCCACCGCGAGTTTTTTATTAGGAGCAAAAACATGAATATTTTTGGGATTGGATTGCCGGAAATGGGGTTAATTCTCTTGATTGCCCTGCTAGTTTTCGGACCGAAAAAATTACCAGAAATCGGTCGCAGTTTAGGCAAAACGATTCGAGGATTTCAAGAAGCATCCAAGGAATTTGAAAGTGAATTTAAGCGAGAGGCCGAGCAGATTGAAGACTCGGTAAAAATCAAAGCTGAATTAGAAGAAAGTCAATCTCCTAGGGATCAAACTCGTTCCAGTTAAGAACTGTGTAGAGATGTAGAGTAGGTCAAATTCGAGACTATCCGCTAGATTAACATCGGGAATGACCAGAGCCGGATTAAATTGGCAGTTTTACCATAGACCTCTTGTAAAAATCAAAAATTGTTGTTAGGGTCAGGAGTCAGGAGCCGGTCGTCAGGAGACTCCGAGACAGGAGATTATTTTATTTATTCTTCCCACTTCCCCACTTCCCCACACCCCACTTCCCCACACCCCACACCCCACACCCCACACCCCACACCC
>NZ_JASJFF010000593.1:0-5937 GCF_030065435.1 Microcystis sp. M53603_WE2 | reverse complement strand
TAAATCCTTATCTGGCAAGAGACTTAATTGATTAGTTCGCTCTAGATAAAAAACAATTGACAAAAATCGCTAAATGCCTTTCTATATAAGGGTTACATCCCTTATAATCCCCGTCCATTGCATAACACAAACCGAAGAGCCAAGATTTTAAATTAATAATTATCTTAAAAAACTAGGTTCCATCCTAGCTAAAATTTTCTGAAGAATTATTTAACTAATTTCAGGAATCCAATCTTCGTCTAAAATATCAGCTAAAGCATAAGGATTCTCTGATGGTAATTTTAAATCCGTTTTCACCTCTGCCATTTTTCTGGCTTTACCATAAAGATAATCGAGACGATTAGATAAATGGTTTCTGAGATTGGTCGTTAATCTTAATTCCAATTGAGTCCGAAAACCAATTAATTCACCTCGCCAATGTCGCTCGTTATATTCTCGTTCGCTTGACCAATACTGATAGAATAAAAGATGTTGTATTATTTGAATTGCTAAACTCTCAACCGCATTTTTTTGTTCCCTTCCCCAAGCTTCTAACTCCTCAATTAAATGCTCATAATCTAAACTATCAACTTGACGATTTTTTAACAATAAAACTGTCTCATCTAGCCATTGCTGATAATCTTCTTCATAGATAGATGATAAACTTTGTCTGGCATGAGTCATCGGTTATTCCTCAATCCTTCAGAATATATCGCCATTATACACCAACAAAAAAGCCCCCCTTTCGAGGATGCCCTTTTATCTAATGATTGAGATGCTAACTGATTGAAATACTAAAAATAGGGAGTTTATGGACTTTCCCATTAAAGTCAGGTTAGATTATGACCGTTTCTTAATTAAAAAACCCACCAAAGAAAACAGGCCTAACCCTAAAATAGAACTAGGTTCTGGTACTAACGAAATCATTAGTTATAGTCATTTCAGATAAGTCTGATACACTCTATACCGACAAAACCCTTATGAACTCTGGGATTAATATTCTCAATTTTAATTGAAATGACTATACCTTACTGACCGCAGATTCCGCAAAGCTTCCACGACCGAGCGTTGACCCGCATCTTCATCAAGGTAGAGACGGATTTGACTCATTACAATTCACCGGCTCGATATCGGGATTCCCAGTCTTCACAATCGGCTCGGTAAGCATCGATATCGGCCTCTATCTGTTCTTTATTCGCGTGATAATACGCTAGAGCGCTATAAATTTGAGCCAGACTTAACTGAGGATATTCCTTAGCGATCGCTTCGGCACTCATTCCCGTTTTATGATCCATGACTAAACTTTGAATCGTGATTCTAGTTCCCGCGATCCGGGGACGAGCATTACAAATATCCGGACTAGCAACAATAAATTCGCTAATATCGATGCCTGTAGCCATATTTTCGCCTAGAGAAGTCCCTTTTATTGTAGCTCGATCGATACATCCGAACAACAAAAAAGCCCCCCTTTCGAGGATGCCATTTTATCTAATGATTGAGATGCTAACTGATTGAAATGCCCCAAAATAGGGAATTTATGGACTTTCCCATCAAAGTTAGGTTAGATTATGACCGTTTCTTCCTCAAAAAACCCACCAAAGAAAACAGCCCTAACCCTAATATAGAACTAGGCTCCGGTACAGATGGATTATTTTGCGGATTTAAACGAGCAATCCAAGCTTCAATATTACCACTGGGGTTAGTTCCATAACCCACAACCGTTAACCCATCAGCAGAAATTACACGCGCATCGTTTAAAGTCCAACCCGTTAAATTTAAACCATAATCATTACTTAAAACCTCTTTTAGGCTCCGCATTCCTTGGCTACTATTCCAGATAAATGCCTCTGGACCATTAGCACTACTACCATAACCAACAATAACAGACCCATCCCCTGATACTCCAAAAGCTACGCTAAAGAAACTCCCCCCCGATAAGTCTCCTAGTCCTACCATTCCCGTCCCTTGTGTCCAACGGAATGCTTCCTTTCCATTAGCACTAATGCTTTGACCAACAACAACAGACCCATCTACTGATACTCCTTCAGCACGGCTATCGAAACCACCCCCAGATAAGTCCCCTAGTCCTACCATTCCCGTCCCTTGTGTCCAACGGAATGCCTCAACAAAATTAGCATTAGTGCTTCTACCAACGACAACAGACCCATCCCCTGATACTCCATAAGCTTCACTCAAGGCACCACCTCCAGACAAGTCCCCTAGTCCTACCATTCCTGTCCCTTGTGTCCAACGGAATGCCTCACCACCATTAGCACCCCTTCCATTACCAACAACAACAGACCCATCTGCTGATACTCCATTAGCAATGCTCTTGAAAGTTCTGCCAGGTAAGTCTCCTAGTCCTACCATCCCCGTCTGTTGTGTCCAACGAAATGCCTCAGTACCATTAGCACTAATGCTTTGACCAATAACAACAGACCCATCCCCTGATACTCCATTAGCTACGCTATTGAAAATCCCCCCCGGTAAGTCCCCTAGTCCTACCATCCCCGTCTGTTGTGTCCAACGAAATGCCTCCTGACCATTAGCACCATTGCTGAAACCAACAACAACAGACCCATCTGCTGATACTCCAAAAGCATAGCTACCGAAACTACCCGGTAAGAACCCTAACCCCTGAAAAGAGGCGGCCTGTGCGGGGAAAGCGACCCCGATCGCACCCAATCCGATCCCTAAGCTGATACAATTAGCTAGTATCTTGTTCATAACCTGATAAAAATCCCAAAAACTAAGTGATTCTTACAATCTAGATGTTCACTTTGGTTTTGTCTGTGGGAATTTGTGGCCATTTTGGATTTTCTGATACAATAATTTTTGTGGGATAAAGTGGGATTTAGTGACAAAAAGGAGGGCAAGGATCATAAAAAAGGCTAAATTTGATTTCTAGGTTCGATCCCCCCTAGCCCCCCTTGAAAAGGGGGGAACCAGACTCAAAGTCTCCCTTTTTAAGGAGGGAAACAGACTCAAAGTCTCCCTTTTTAAGGAGGGAACCAGACTCAAAGTCTCCCTTTTTAAGGAGGGAACCAGACTCAAAGTCCCCCTTTTTAAGGGGGATTTAGGGGGATCGAACTAGCGAAGCTTATAACTAGCAACTTCGGTTAATTTAAATGCAGAACAAATTACTAAATTAAGAGGTTAATCAGTAAAAAAAGCAAAAAATGGAAGAACTATTAGAGTTAAAAAATCTATTACTAGCTGGCAATGTTCCCGATGCCTTAATCTTGGTAGAGGAAATGACAGAAATGAGCAAGGATGATAAGCTCAATAAGATTTTTAGCTTTAGTATTATTGTATTATTACATCTGATTAAACAGCAAGCAGAAAAACGCAGTACACGCTCATGGGAAACCTCTATTTCTAATTCTGTTCGACAGATTCAACGCATTAATCAACGACGTAAAACTGGAGGAAATTATCTAACAATAGAAGAATTAAAAGAAACCTTAGATGATGCTTATTCTTCAGCTTTAAGACAAGCGGCATTAGAAGCTTTTGAGGGTATATGTCAACCAGAAGAAATTGAAGCTATGATTGATAAAAATAAAATTATTAATCAAGCATTGGAATTGATATTAATCGATTAAGTAACAGGGGACAGTCGGAAACAAATCAGGAGGGTTAAATGTCAGAAACAGTCGCTTAAAGATTAGCAGCCTATTTAAAAACCTTAACGGAGGACAATTAATGATTAACTTAGAACAAATTCAACAAGATATTAACCAATTACCTGAAGAAGCACAAAACTTACTGATTGATTTTATTGAGTTATTAAAAAAACGCTATTCTTTAGCAAAAAAGCCAGAGATTGCAGCAAAAATAAACCCTGAAGCTCAAAGTACCCTAGACATTTTAAAAGAATCTGGATTAATCGGTTGTATTAGTGCAGAATCAGACCTTTCTACTAATTATAAATCCGTTCTCAAAGAAGGATTAAAAGCTAAATATGATCATCGTTGATACTGGGTTCTGGGTGGCTTTATTTAACAATAAAGATCAATATCATCTAATAGCACAGCAAACCTTAGCACAGTATTCTTCTCAACCCCTAATTACAACTTGGTGTGTTTTAACAGAAAGTTGTCATCTTCTTTTACAACGTTCTCCAAATCTCTATACAGGAGTTGAAAAACAAATAAAATTAATGAACGTATTTGAGAGACATCCCCAAAAATTTCTATTATTTCACCTTGAAAATACTCATCTAGAAAGAATTCAAGACCTTATGAAACAATATCAAAGTCTGCCAATGGACTTAGCCGATGCCTCCCTAGTTATCTTAGCAGAAGAGTTAGGAAATGGACGTATCTTATCAATTGATAATCGAGATTTTAATACCTATCGCTGGAAAAATAAAAAACCCTTTATTAATCTTTTCCCAAATTTCTAGTTAATCAGTAGTCCGTAGAGTGTAGGGTGCGTTAGGCGGCTATCAATTTAGTCAAAAAACCCAAATTAATAATTCGCCGTAACGCACCACCTCTATTATTAAATTGGTGCGTTACGCTATTGAAGGGCGCACCCTACGAGTCCGTAGAGTGTAGTGGACTGTTTCAGCTAATTTGGTGCAATAGATTCTCCCGATTCCTCCTCCTCAAACACAGGATAAAGATGTTTCAGCTTGACCCTAGCATCGCTGGTCGTAAACGTCCATATTACTGTAGATGCAGTCTGATTACGTTCTTTTTGCCATGTTTCTATCTCCCTTTTCAGTTCTTCCTTGCTAGAAATCCTTCTATCTAAACATTGCCTCGATAAGACGCTTAGTTCAGTTTCGGCTACATTTAACCAGCTACCATTACGAGGTGTGTAATAAATTTCCAGTCTTCTAGCTAAACGATGAGCAACGGGTGCTGGAAATGCTTCATAAAGCGAGGCTATGTTATGAGTGTTCAGATTATCACAGACGAGCTTGACTTTTCGAGCCTTTGGATAGTCCACATCCAATAATTGACGAATTTCTTCTGCCCAATCTCTTCGGGTTCGACTATCTCGGTTACTCACCCGCCTCCATCCTCGATGGGGGTCAAAAAACATGAACAAGGCTTGAACCCCTTCACGACTATAGTGATAGTCTTCTTTTTTATCTTGTCCAGGTTGCATGGGTATCGGGGGGTAAACTTCTCCAAGTAGTTGCTTTGATGCTTCATCCATCGCGATTAACGGTTCTTCTTCCGATGGCTGAGTGGCATACAGGTCAAGGACAACTTCCATCTGGGCAACAAATCGGGCTAAATCCTGTTCCGGAATACAGTATCTTTGGGTTTTCCAAGGGCGTAATTGGTTTTTTTTAGAGTACGCCACACCGTTGGACTGGAAATCTCGGTGATAATTTGTCTTTGTTTGAGTTCCGAAGTTAATAGTCGGATTGTCCACTCGGCTCGGCCAGATGGTGGCTCCGAACAGCACAGGGCAATGATTTGGGCGGCGGCGGCTCCATCAACTTTTGCCGGAGTGGGGGGAGTTTTTCTCAATTTCCGTTCTAATGCTGGTTTTTCGCCTTTTTGAAGAAATCTTTGACGAATACGTCCCACTGTATTTCTATGGACCTCTAAAGCTTCGGCTATTTCTTCATCTGTCCATTTTCTTTTCGCCTGTTCTCCCTCGTCACACATCAGCAAAATCCGAGCGTGGAGAATTTTTTTAGCTGGTGCATAGCCATTACGACTGATTTGTTCGAGGTTTTCTCTTTGTTCCCCTGTTAGATTGACTTTATCTCGCCGACCTCTTCCCATTAAAATGTCCTCTGCTTGTTCGAGCTATTGCCCTATTTTAGCTGAAACAGTCCACTACACTCTACGGACGGCTCTCTTGGGTTTTGTGGGAAAATGGTATAATGGAATACAGTAGAGAGGGAGGTCACTATGGACATCTATTTAGATACCCTAATCCATTTACCTTGGGCTACAGTGGAAAGCTTCCGAGAAATTGACGGGATTG
>NZ_JASJFF010000458.1:0-1657 GCF_030065435.1 Microcystis sp. M53603_WE2 | reverse complement strand
GTGGGGACAGGGTGTGGGGTGTGGGGTGTGGGGTGTAGGGTTTTACCGATTTTCACCTGGTCAATTACCTAGGGTCTGCTGAAAAAGTTTGTTGGTGGGGACAGGGTGTGGGGTGTGGGGTGTGGGGTGTAGGGTTTTACCGATTTTCACCTGGTCAATTACCTAGGGTCTGCTGAAAAAGTTTGTTGGTGGGGGCAGGGTGTGGGGTGTGGGGTGTAGGGTTTTACCGATTTTCACCTGGTCAATTACCTAATTTTCAGGGAAAAAGTCCCTGAATTTTCCCCCCGATCACTCCCATCTCTGGTACTTTTTGATTGATAAAAAGTCTAAAAGTCTTACCCAGCAAGGTTTTTATATTTATTCAGCAACCCCTATTTAACTTTTTCTAAGATCAACTTCGATCGCTTAACATTATCGGGTACAGGAATCGGATAATCACCATTAAAACAGGCAGTACAGAAGGTTTTCGGGTCTTCCTTCGTTGCTATTAACATTGCATCGTGACTAAGATAAGCTAAACTATCCACCCCGATTTGTGCCTGAATTTGCGCCACCGATTTAGTTGCCGCAATTAATTGCTCTTGGTTGTCCGTATCAATGCCATAAAAACAAGGATGAGTCACCGGAGGAGAAGATATTCTCATGTGAACTTCTCTTGCTCCGGCATCGCGTAAAGCTTTAACTAATTTCCGGCTAGTGGTTCCCCGCACGATCGAATCATCAACAATAATAACTCTTTTTCCCTGTAAAACATCCTTTAAAGGATTCAATTTCATCTTAATCCCCGACTCTCTCATGTGTTGGGTTGGTTGAATAAAAGTCCGTCCCACATAACGATTTTTAATCAATCCTTCCGCGTAGGGAATATCAGAAATGCGCGAAAATCCGATCGCAGCCGGAATACCCGAATCGGGAACTCCCATCACCATATCTGCTTCTACTGGCGACTCTTTGGCTAATTGTTCCCCCAAACGTACCCGATAAGTATATAAAGATTCCTCGTGGACAATGCTATCGGGACGGGCAAAATAAATCATCTCGAAAACGCATAATTTTTTCTCCGGTTTCATGGCCCAATCCACCGAAGATAAGCCATCTTCACTAATCCAAACTAATTCCCCCGGCTGCACATCCCGCAGATAATCGGCCCCGATAATATCTAATCCGCAGGTTTCCGAAGCTAAAACATAACGGGGGGGATTGCCTTCTTCTTGCAAAACCCCAATTACTAAGGGTCTGACACCATTGGGATCCCGCGCCCCGATAATTCCCGTCGGTGTGCCGATAACAAGGCTGTAAGCCCCGCTACAATAGCTAAAGGCATCGATCGCCGCTTCTATCCAATCCTTGCCACTATCCACTTCCTGGCCGATAGCGACGGCGATCATTTCCGAGTCGGTGGTGGTGACGAGATCACAACTGCGCTTTTCTAATACATTTCTTAACTCAAAAGTATTGACTAAATTGCCGTTATGTGCTAAGGAAAGTTTACCCAAACGGGTTTCGATCACAGCAGGTTGGGCATTGGCGCGACGGCTAGAACCAGTGGTAGAGTAACGAGTATGACCGACGGCGTGAGTACCCGGCAAGGTTTTAAGGACAGTTTCGTTAAAAACTTGGGAAACTAAGCCCATTTCTTTGTAACAATGCACCGTTT
>NZ_JASJFF010000537.1:0-2099 GCF_030065435.1 Microcystis sp. M53603_WE2 | reverse complement strand
TAATATGGTTTTGCAAGTTATTGCATTGACATCCCCTATGACAGCGACCCCTTCAAACGATTTATCTGCCTGGGAGCGGCTAGAACAAGGCAGACAAGCAAAAGCAAGCAACGGTGGTTATGCGGGCTACGGCTCCCCTGCCTTTGGACAACGATCGATCGATGGGGAATTAGTGGATGATCCGGAAGAGTGCCGGGTCATTGAACTGATTCGCCGTCATCACAAATCAGGGAAATCCTTGCAGAAGATCGCCGATTGGCTTAATGAACAGGGCTACACCACCAAACGCGGTCAACCATGGCAGCGTATTTCCGTAAAGCGGGTGCTGGATCGACTTTATGGAAAGGTGTCCAGAATTTCCGGAGTAACCCTTCAGGCCGACCAGAACCCGGAAGTACTCACCCCAGCGTCTGGTGATGCCGCTCCTGAAACCATTAGAGGCTGAATAACCCCTAAATGAAAAGCTTCAGGCTTTAACCTGTTACATCCCTCTATGATACACCGAAGTGGGTCTAAAATCTTTACGAGTTTAATAAAAACTGTAACAAAACGTTACATCTTTTAGGAAAAAGTTAAATGACGCTACACTTTGAGATAGTTTTAGAACGGGTTTTAGCAACTCTGAGAGTCTGGGTTCTTTGCCCAGTGGCTGTTCTGTCTATCTTGGCCTTTGCGATTGCGGGATGGTGCTGATGTCCTTTGATACACCTCTGAGTTGGGCCCCCGATCTGGAAAAAGCGATCAATCGCCAGCCCTTGACGGTGCCGCCAACCACTTCCCTGGCAGATGCGATCGCCATGATCGGTCAGGCCCATAGTCGTCTGTGTTTGCTCACCGATGACCTATCCCCTCTAGCTGCTCCGGCCGGAGAAGCGCGTGTTAGCTGTCTGCTGGTGGTGCAAGGACAAGAGTTATTAGGAATTTTGACAGAACGGGATGTGGTGCGACTCACCGCCCAAGGGATTAACCTGTCCGAGACAACCGTTGCCGATGTGATGGTACATCCCCTGATCACGTTGCCCCAGCAATCTGCTCAAGACATTTTTGCTGCCCTGTTTTTGTTTCGGCGCTACCGCATTCGCCATTTGCCGATTGTGGATGACCAAGGACACTTAATCGGGGTGATCTCCCATGAAAGTATTCGCCAGATATTGCGTCCGGCCAATCTGTTGCGGTTTCGTCGCGTATCCGATGTGATGACCAGTCAAGTGGTACAGGCCCCACTCACCGCCACAGTCTTGCAATTGGCCCAGTTAATGGCTGAACATCGTGTCAGTTGTGTGGTGATCACCCAGAGAAATTCCGAAGACAATGACTACCCTGTTGGTATTGTGACAGAGCGAGATCTTGTCCAGTTTCAAGCAGTTCAAATCGATCTGCACAAAACTAGGGCCCAGACGGTGATGAGTACGCCCTTATTTCTCCTCAGCCCCGAGGATTCCCTGTGGACGGCCCATCAGGAAATGCAAAAACGGCGGGTGGGGCGTTTGGTGGTTTCTTGGAACTGGGGTCGGGGGTTGGGCATTGTCACACAAACCAGTCTGTTAAGGGTTTTTGACCCGATGGAAATGTATGGGGTGATTGAAAATTTACAACAAACCATTCAACAGCTAGAGTCCGAGCGATCGCCCTTCCCTCCTTCTCCACCAGCGGACTTATTACCCCAACGGACCCGCACCCCATCAGAAAAAGAGATTGTCAGCGATCGCGAATTATTACTAGCCTTGCTGGACAATGCTTACAAAGACGTAAAGTATATGTTGGCTAACTTAGATATTGTCGTCGAGCAGCGGCGATCTTTGCTTCAATCTGTTCTAGATAAGCTTGCCCACCTCGGTCGTGAAATTAGCTCTTAGTAAGCTGTTCGTAATTTACATTGCTTGTTGAGAAGAGGCAAGAGGCAAGACCCCCTAAACCCCCGACATGGTAGGGTTGATTCATGAATCAACCCTACTATCAATTAACCCTACTATCAATTAACCCTACTATCAATAAAATTGGGCTCTTCGGGAATTGTTATGCAAATAATTAACTTAAAATAAAATTCGATGAGAGTACCTAAGCTCAAAAGTAGCTGAAATCCATACAGGGAAGGACTT
>NZ_JASJFF010001257.1:0-5558 GCF_030065435.1 Microcystis sp. M53603_WE2 | reverse complement strand
TTTTTTTTGGCCAAAACCCTTGACAAAATCGGAGACTTGACATATACTTTTTGTATAATGGGAATCCGTGCCTGCCTGCGAACCCTTCATTTTTAGGCTAGATACCCTCAATGTTAGGATAATCGGCCATGTCAGGACAAACGGGCAATAAACCACTTTTTTCTCAACACTATCTTGAGCATCGGCTGCCGGATTCTCCGGAATGGCAAGAGGATGTATCGGTGGCATTTTCCCGCTTAGAGAGTCTTTATCAACAAAAAAAGGCGATTTTGCCGACTCTTAACGAAGCGCAAACGGAAGCAGAATTAATACAACCGATTCTAGAAATTCTCGGTTTTAGTTATATACCGCAAGTAAGCAGTAGGGGAAAAGGAAGGTCAGAAAGGCCAGATTATGCCCTATTTGCCACAGAAAATGACCGTTATCAAGCCTATGCTCTCCAGAATAATGAAAGAGCCTTTTATAGTCAAGTTTTAGCGATCGCTGAGGCCAAATACTGGCAACGTTCTCTTAGTGACGTTTCTAAGAATGATCAGCGAGATATCTGGAAAAATAGTAATCCTTCCTTTCAGATCACCAATTATCTCACGGGGACGGGAGTAGATTGGGGTATTCTCACCAATGGTCGAGAATGGCGCTTATATTACCGTCAAGCGTCCTCCACAGCCACGGAATTTTATCTAGTGGACTTGATGGAACTATTAGAAGGGGGAGACCGGCAAAAATTTCCGTATTTCTGGTTATTTTTCCGTCAAGAGGCTTTTATTAAGGATATTCACGGTCAGAATTTCCTTGAACGGGTCCGGGAGGGGAGTACCACCTATGCCACCAGAGTGGGTAGCGAGTTAAAAGAGTTAGTCTTCGATCGCATTTTTCCCGATATTTCTCAAGGTTTTGTATCATTAAATACAGACATACAGCCAGATTTATTGTATGAGGCGAGTTTATCCCTGCTGTATAAATTATTATTTCTGCTCTACGCAGAAGCGCGGGACTTGCTGCCGGTGAGGGGAGACTATCGCGATTACAGCTTATTGCAAAAGACGCGAGAAATTGCCGTTAAAATCGATCGTCAGCAGGTCTTTAGTGGCACCTCGACGGGAATATACGATGCTCTCCTCAGTTTATTTCGCATTGTCGATCGAGGGGATGCTAATTTAGCCGTACCTCGTTACAACGGGGGTTTATTTGACATGGAAGAAGGCCGGGTGAATTGTTTTCTCGGTCAATATAAGTTATCCGATGCGGTTTTAGCGCCCATCCTAGACAAGTTAGCACGTTTTGAGGGACAGCCGATCGACTATAGTTTTTTAGGTGTGCGACAGTTAGGATCAATTTACGAGGGATTACTGGAATATCGCATCGTGATTGAGGGGGAATCGGTGCATCTGGAAAATGATCGGGGAGAAAGAAAAGCCACCGGTTCCTATTACACTCCCGATTACATTGTTAAATATATTGTCAGTCATACCCTCAAACCAATTTTAGAGCAAAGAGCGCGACAGTTCGGGGATGTGATGACAGAAATCGCCACCCGAAGACAAGAAAGCAGCGATAGACGTTTAGGAAATCTCAGTCAGCAGGGATTAGAAAAAGAGCTACAACGCTTAGAAAAAAAAGCGATCACCACCTTACTTGATCTTAAACTCTGTGACCCCGCCATGGGAAGCGGACATTTTTTAGTAGAAGCAGTGGACTATCTCACCGATGAGTTAATCCAGATTCTCAATCTTTATCCCGAAGATAATCCCGTTTTAACCATGTTGGAAACCACCCGACAAAACATTATCGACAATCTCCGACAACAGGGAATTATTCTCGATTCTCCCACCCTTGAACCCACGCAATTATTACAGAGAGTGGTGATGAAGCGCTGTATTTATGGGGTGGATATCAATCCGATGGCCGTAGAATTGGCCAAAGTTAGTCTCTGGTTACATTCTTTCACAGTGGGCGCACCTTTGAGTTTTTTGGATCATCATTTGCGTTGTGGGAACTCTCTGATCGGAACTACCGCTAAGGACGCAGAAGCCGCTATGATTGAGGAGGAAGGTGGTCAATTAACTCTTTTAACTGGCCCTTTTGTTGGGTTACTTCGGGCAGCAGAAATTATGCGGGGAATTAGTACCCTCAGCGATGCGACTTTTGCTGAAGTGGAAGCAAGCGAACAGTTATTCCGTGATTTTGATAGTCAAGCTAAACCCTACAAGCGTTTATTAGATGTTTTCCTTTCTCGCTTTTTTGGGGTTAAAACTGCTATCGAGTTTCTGCAGCGCTACGGTGGTAATATATCGGCAATTAATTGGGATAAGTTACCCCGTTCAGATCAAGGAATTTTAGACCAGGCAGCTAGTTTATATAAAAGTAAGCGCTTTTTTCATTGGGATCTGGAATTTCCCGAAGTTTTTATCGATCTTGATTCCGCTTCTTGGAAGGATAACCCCGGTTTTGATGCAGTAATCGGTAATCCTCCTTGGGGTTGTACTATTAGTAAAGAAGAAAAGAAATTCTTGCAAAATTATTTTAAAATTAATAGCTTAAATAACCTTGATTCCTATGCACTATTTACTCAAGCATCAATGATTAGAACTAATCAAAATGGTAGATGTGGTCATATTATCCCTGATACTTTACTTCGCAAAGAAGATTTAAGAGAATTGCGAAAACATTTAATTTTTGAAAGTACAATTGAAGAATTAATTGAAACGGGACCAGTATTTAAAGAGGTCAGAGATACATGGTGTTTAATTTTAATAGTCACACATCAACAACCATCTAAATATCACCGTATTCAACATAAAAAAATTAGTAGATTTATCGTCTCGGTGGAAGAAAGATTAGAAAAATTTGGTCTTCAAGAATGGTCGCAGAATACCAAATCGGCACAATTACAATGGGCAAGAAAACAGGATCATATTATCGGTTATAATGCCTCTAGATGTGAACAAAGTATTATTCAAAAAATAGAAAATAACTCAGAGACATTAAGAAATAGCTCTTTGAAATTTATAATCTCTAGAGGAGAAGAAGGAAGTAAACAAAAATTAACCCCTGATCCAAAGGGTAATTTCATGATAGTCATTCCAGAAGATATTAATCGGTATGAAATTAATGACGGGGTATTAATTAAATCTAGCGAATTAACCCCTATTAAGATGCAAAAATTTTATTCATGTCCCAAAATATGGTGTATTCGTATTCAAAAGCTACGCTGGAAACAGAGAATAGTTTGTAGTTTTGATCCTAGAGATAACTCTGCGGGTATGAAAACGCTTCAAATTATTATTTCATCCTCTAACCAAAAAGATAACTTGCTTTTCGCATCTACCTTATTAAGCTCTAAATTACTTAATTTTTGGTGTGAAGACTATTTAGTTGATGACATGAATAAAAGCTATTTAGAAAAAATACCGATCCGAAAAATATCTTTTAACACCAAAAGCGATCGCCGTCAACAGAGTTTAGAGAAACTTATCAAAAGTTATCAAGAAAAGCAAGAGATATTAAAAGAAATCGAGGAACATATTAGGAGAGAGGAAACCGATATAGTCCATGATATTCTGGCCTACTTAGCAGAACAGATGATCGAGATAAATCGGGAAAAACAAAAAGAAATCAAAAGCTTTTTGAGATATTTAGAGAGAATAATCGGTAGTGCGATCGATAATTTAACCAACAAATCAAAAATCCAAAACTATCTCGGTGACTACCAAAAAAGCGAACCTCATCTTAGCTGCGATCAGCTGTGGGAGATACTGAAAAAGAACAAAAAGAAAATTAGCGTTAACTTGCTAGATCGTCAAATACAGGAAACCCTAGAAAAAGAATATCAAACCAGTCTAGATAAACTTTTACCCCTAAAACAACAATTAAGCGCCACCGATGAATTAATCGATATAATTGTTTATAAACTCTATGGATTAAGCGAGGAAGAAATTAAAATTATTGAAGGGAGAGAGTGAAAAAAGAATAGAAATCTTCAAAAACCTTTAATAAGGACTAGAAGGAAAGGGGTTAATTTTCGGTGACTTCTATCAGATTACAACATCTGCTCGAAAACTTGACAGACGCGGGGTTGAAAGCGCTGACGGTGTTTTATTTTTAAAAAAGGGCGCATAAATTCGAGATAGCGAGGGTATAAACCGGAAGTATCGATGACTCGAATCGATCGCAATGTGCCTAATTCTAATTCCTTTTGAACCATCAATTCGGAAATCCCGGCAGCTGCCGAACTATTCTCGATGATTGCCTTCACCATTTCTCCCGTATTTAACAGCAAAGTCACCTTTAATGTCCGTAAATCGATGCCCCAATTCCGTAGCGCTTCCTCGAATCTTTGTTGAGTTCCCGATCCCGATTCTCGCATTACCCAAGGGGTTTCCACTAATTCCGGCAATTCGATCGCTTCTCTTTTATACCAAGGATGAGAACGTCCGACAATAATTAATAGGCGATCGCTGCCGACGATCTCCTGTTCTAAACAATGTGTTAAATCACTCTTGACTTCTCCCTCGATTAATGCTAGGTCAAAACGTCCGTTAGCCGTACCCAGACAGATTTCTTCCGTATTAGCTAGGGTGCAATTGATCTTAATTGCCGGATAGCGCTCCTGAAAATCGCTAATTTTTGCCGGCAGCCAATAGTTACCAATAGTCAAACTCGACCCTAATTGTAGTTCTCCCCGTTGCAAGTCGTTGAATTCCGCCAATCCCCTTTCTGTCAAAGTTACCTGGGTGAGAATGCGTTGCGCTTCTAATTGCAGTAAACGTCCTGTTTCCGTGATCTCGATGTGACGACCGACGCGGTGGAATAATTTCACCCCGTATTCATTTTCTAGGGAGGCAATGGCGGCACTGACGGCCGGTTGGGTGATATATAAAGCTTCTGCTGCTTTGGTGAAGTGGAGATGTTCAGCAGTCGCTAGAAAGATTTCCAGTTGATCTAGGGTCATTCTGGCCATGGCAAGGGGTTTTCCGTCTCTATTGGTCTTTCCATCATTTTAATTTATTAAATCAACAAGAAAGAATATTTGATTTTATTAATGGCTCTTTCTAGAGTAGAAGTAGGGCGATCGAGATCAGAAGACCCGATTAAGGAAAAAAATCCTATGACTACCATGATTACTGCCATATCCACAGCAATAGCGGCCTTTATTGCCACTAATCTCGATGACATCCTGATTTTGACGATTCTTTTTACCCAAGTCAATCAACTTTTTCGCCGTCGTCATATCGTTATCGGTCAGTATTTAGGCTTTATCCTGCTGATTTTGGCGAGTTTAACCGGCTTTTTCGGGAGTTTTTTGGTTCCGGCTCAGTGGATTCGTTTTCTCGGTCTTTTGCCGGTGATTTTCGGGATTCGGAGTCTCTGGCAGCGAGAAGAAACCGAGACGGATAATCATCTGGAGGTGGCTGTAGAATCAGCACCTTCTTCTCCTTTGGCGGCCTGGTTTTCCCCTCAAACCGGTGCTGTGGCGGCAATTACCATCGCCAATGGCAGTGATAATATCGGCATTTATCTGCCGCTGTTCGCTAGTAATACCTGGCCAAATTTAGTCA
>NZ_JASJFF010000722.1:0-1408 GCF_030065435.1 Microcystis sp. M53603_WE2 | reverse complement strand
CCGAACTAGGGAAGTATTCGGAGGTCTGTGCCAGATTGTGTCTCGATGCGGTAGTCTCTACTTGCGTCGCCTAAATTGGTTTAGGCAAGCCCCGTCCCTTTTAGGGCGGGGTTAGTGACTAGTCTGTTTAAAAGTTCTCGCTGGGGATTCCCAGAAGGATTTTGCCGAGAGGCACTCTGACAAACTGCAATTTCTAATTAACTCTCGCTCAACCTCCCGCTAAACCCTATGTCAAATCGTTCTGCTTGTCAACCCCCTTCGAGAATCGACTCTAGAAATATTACCTCAATATGGCATCGGTAAACTTATCCCTGTCAAAGAATAGATCTCCTGCAAAAATCAAAAATCTGCCGTTAGGCGAGGAGACGGTCGATAGGAGACGGTCGTCAGGAGGAGAAAAAAGACAATAGAAAACTATAATATCCATAAAACCTAATATTATGTCAAATTTATCCATTTTTTTAGATATTTTAACCCGATAGTGCCTCGATAACTTACTTTTGCAGCAGGTCTAATAAAATTTTCCCAAGCTCTCAGACGAGGTTTTCCCCCCGTATCTCTTACCTAAGACAGAGGCTGTCAAAGAATAAAATTTTCCCAAGCTCTCAGATGAGTCCTGAATGGTTAGCCTATAGTAAAGACAGCCCCCTGAGTTGATAACAAAACCCATGCAGAAATTGGTGGAAGTTTTAGCTGATAAACAAGCTCTGATCGCAAAATCTCTGGCACTGGTTCTGGAAAAAATCACAACCAGCCTCGAACAACAGGACTATTTTACCATCGCTCTGTCCGGCGGTAGTACCCCGAAACCTCTCTACGAAGCTTTATCCTCTCAACCCCTCGACTGGTCAAAAATTCACGTTTTCTGGGGAGATGAACGCTACGTTAGTCCCGATCATCCTGACAGTAATCAACGCATGGCCCGGTTAGCATGGCTCGATCGCATACCGATCCCGGCCGCTAATATTCATCCTATGCCCACGGATGACCCCGATCCCCAGCTGGCCGCCCAAAAATACGATGATCATCTCCGCCAATGGTTTGGGGTCAATTCTCCCGATTTTCCCGTTTTTGACCTGATTTTATTGGGAATGGGCGATGATGGTCACACCGCCTCTCTCTTTCCCCACACGGCAGCTTTAACGGTGAGCGATCGCTGTATCACCGTCGGCGAGAAAGACGGCAATCCCCGCTTAACTTTTACCGTTCCCCTGATCAATCAGGCCCGTTGTGTGATCTTTATCGCTGCCGGCGAAAGTAAACGCCCCGCTCTACATGAGATTTTCTCTGCCTATGGTGACTCTTTCTCCTATCCTTCTCGTCTCATCCACCCCCCGGCCGGGGAATTATATTGGTTACTCGATGCGGCCGCTGGTTCCTCTTTTGTCTAGAGAATAGGGGAATAGGG
>NZ_JASJFF010000079.1:0-1253 GCF_030065435.1 Microcystis sp. M53603_WE2 | reverse complement strand
CAATAACTCATCATTCATCCAAAACCAAACTTCAGGAATTTGTAACCGTTTGTATGCTTCCAGTTTATCAATTCCTCCACTACTAACAACCAACTCAATTACTAA
This sequence comes from Microcystis sp. M53603_WE2, assembly GCF_030065435.1. Taxonomy (NCBI): domain Bacteria; kingdom Bacillati; phylum Cyanobacteriota; class Cyanophyceae; order Chroococcales; family Microcystaceae; genus Microcystis; species Microcystis sp. M53603_WE2. The sequence goes on along the minus strand of NZ_JASJFF010000079.1, from coordinate 1,148 downwards.
ATCAGGATGTTTTCTATTTGCTCCCAACTCATAGGATTTATCACCTTCTCTTTTAACCTTTTCAAATTCATTTTCTAAGGTGACAGAACCAGTAGGAGTAAAATCTAATCCCAAAAATTCTAAATAAATTTCTAGTAAAGCACCAATACGTTCTTTGATGGTTTCGTGTTTTTTCCCTGGCATTTTTCTAATCTCCAAAACTCCATCTAAAAAAGATAACCTTAACCCTGGGCGATCGATTAGCTGTTCAACAGCTTTAAATTCTCTCCAGGTTAAGTCACTAATTAAAATTGGTTCTGCTTCTCGTTCAATGAGTGTAGTTATCATAATTTAAACCCAAATTTAGAGCGTGAATTTTGTTCACTATGATATGATATAAAAACAGAGTATCATAAAAAACATCATGCAAGCATACAAACTCAAAGGAAAAATTGATCAATCTGGTAACTTGCTGATTACCGAACCATTGAATTTACCCCCCGGAAATGTGGAAATTGTAGTCTGGGCAGCCACAGATACCCTTGATCATACCACAACCCCAACCACTGAACCAGCACCAGAAGCACCAAAAAGAAAATCTAGGATCAAAGCATTTCAGGGTTTATTTGAAAATGCCCCTGCCATTCCGGCAGACTTTGATCCAGATCAAGCTAAATATGAATATTTAAAGGAGAAATATAACCTGTGAAAATCCTGATAGATACTAATATCATTATTGATAATGCCTTAGAAAGAGAACCTTTTTGGAATGCAAGTGAACAAGTTTTATCACTAATTGAAAAAGGCACAATTGCAGGTTATATTTCCGCCTCAACTTTTAGTGATTTGTATTATATTATCCGTAAAGCAAGAGGTCGAGATTGGACGCTTACTTATTTAAAGCAGTTAATTACTTTTTGTCAAATTGCTACAGTAAATCAGGCTGCAATTATAATGGCTTTCACAACCAATTTTCAGGATTTTGAAGATTCTATTCAATACTCTACCGCGGTAGTTAATAAATTGGATGGGGAGCATCCCAGTTTTGCAATGAGTAAAAATACTCAGGCAATATCGCCGTTGAGATAAGCACAACGTAGCTTCAAATACTGAGGAACATTCTCTGCTTTCCATTGTGCTCCCACAATTTTCATTCTTGCACCTATTTG
>NZ_JASJFF010000833.1:0-3443 GCF_030065435.1 Microcystis sp. M53603_WE2 | reverse complement strand
TATCAGTTATCAGTTATCAGTTATCAGTTATCAGTTATCAGTTATCAGTTATCAGTTATCAGTTATCAGTTATCAGATTTGAGTTCTAAGTGAGCAGTATGTATTAAGCGAGCAGTATTAAATAGTAGTTTCCCACTGTCTTTTTACTGATTACTGTTTACTGATTACTGTTTACTGTTTACTGTTTACTGATCACTGTTTACTGATCACTGTTTAAAACCAATCATCATCCTCATCATCCCAGTTATTTTGGGGGGGAATATTGCGGGAACGATTGCCGCCGCTGCGGTTACTTTTACTATTGTTATAACTTTTTTCCTCCGAAGGGGGGGGACTTTGCCAATCGCTATCGCGGCCATTATAGTAATTGTCCTGATTGCGGGGACGATAACTATCTTGATTAGCCGAATAATTGGGTCGATAATCACTTTGATAACCCCGTGTACTGGGACGATAATCCTGACGATAACGATCGCGACGCGGTTCGGAGGGAAGATCATCTTCCTTATCTCCAGTAAAAGTCTTGCGAATAGCGCTAAAAAAGCCCTCGTCTTCCTCGTCGTATTGTAGGCGTACCTCGCGATTTAATTCATAGATAACATCCTGTAGATCCGCCTGGGCGCGATCGATGCGACGGTCATCATTTTTCTCCAAAGCGTCGATAATTTCCGTACTCAAAGACTCAATTTGACGACGATAGGAACGGGTAAACTCATTACCAAAATCGAGAGTAACATCTTTTAAGCGTCGTTGGGCTTGATCCACCAGAGAGCGGGCGCGATTGCGTTTATCGACCTTTTCGCGACGGGTACGATCTGCTTCGGCAAATCGGGCAGCATCGCCGATCATGCGGTTAATTTCCCCTTCGCTGAGGGTAGAAGCGCCTTGAATGGTGACACTTTGCTCCCGTCCGGTCATTTTATCCCTAGCGGTGACTTGTAGAATACCGTTAGCATCGATATCGAGGGACACCTGCACTTGGGGAATACCCCGGGGTGCGGGGGGGATACCGGTTAATTTAAAACGTCCCAAGGATTTATTATCGCTGGCCATTTCCCTTTCCCCCTGCAAAACGTGGATTTCCACCACAGTTTGATTATTTTCGGAAGTGGAAAAAAGGTCAGCTCTGCGGACGGGAATAGTGGTATTGCGGGGGATTAACTTTTTCATCACACCGCCGATGGTTTCTAAACCCAAGGATAAAGGGGTAACATCGAGGAGCAGCACGTCTTTGACCTCGCCGCCCAAAATTCCCGCTTGAATAGCCGCCCCGACCGCTACAACCTCATCAGGGTTAACATTTTGATTGGGTTCCCTATCGATAAAACTCCGCACCAAATCCTTAACCACCGGCATCCGCGTGCCGCCGCCCACCAGTACCACTTCGTCTAGTTGGACGGGGGACAAACCGGCATCGGAAAGGGCCCGTTTGAGAGGACGACGGAGACGACTGATTAAATCACCGCATAATTCCTCAAATTGGGCCCGACTCAGGCGAGTTTCGATGTGTTTGGGTCCGTCTTCCGTGGCGATGATAAAGGGCAGATTAATATCGGTGACGCTGACACCAGACAGTTCTATTTTGGCTTTTTCTGCCGCTTCTGTGAGTCTTTGTAGGGCTTGCCGGTCTTGGCGCAGCTCCACGCCTTCCTGTTCCAAAAATTGATTGGCTAACCAATCGACGATTCTTTTATCGAAATCATTTCCGCCTAATTGGGTGTCGCCACTGGTGGCTTTCACCTCAAAAACGCCGTCACCCACTTCCAGGATAGAAACATCAAAAGTACCGCCTCCCAGGTCAAAAACGAGGATTTTCTTGCTTTCTTGTTCATCGAGACCGTAGGCCAGGGCGGCGGCGGTGGGTTCGTTGAGAATCCGCATCACTTCTAACCCCGCAATTCGGCCTGCATCCCGGGTGGCTTGACGTTGGGAGTCGTTAAAATAGGCGGGGACGGTGATTACGGCCCCGGTAACTTCTTCCCCCAGATAACGGCTGGCTTCTTCGGCTAATCGGCGTAAAATTAGGGCGGAAATTTCTTCGGGGGCGAATTCTTTTTGCAGACGGGGGCATTTAATTTTGATATTGCCCATCTCGTCCCGGCGGATGGTGTAGGGGACGCGCTTCGATTCGGGGTTTAATTCCGAGTAGCGACGACCTATGTAGCGTTTGACTCCATAGTAGGTGTTTTGGGGATTGAGTACCCCTTGTCGCCGGGCCATTTGACCGACCACTAACTCCCCATCTTTATTAAAACCGACCACAGAAGGGGTGGTTCTCATGCCCTCCGAGTTGGCGATGACCACTGGCTTTCCGCCTTCCATCACGGCGACGACGGAGTTAGTTGTCCCTAGATCAATGCCTACTACTCTACCCATGCTTGTTTTTGTCTCCCCCTAGATTTCGATAACTTCGGGACTTTTACCTTCGATCGATAGTTTAAATCGCTTAATGCTTGTTGACAATATTGTATCGAATTGTCTTAGGTTCTCGCTCTCGCTTCGGGGCGATTCAGGGTGTGATTACCGAAGTGGTCTTTTAGTGATCGCTGGCGATCGAGCTTGGGGGGTTTTAAATAGGGTCTGCGGCAAAAAGTTTTTCCTGGGGGAAGGGTGTGGGGTGTAGGGTGTAGGGTGTAGGGTGTGGGGTGTAGGGTGTAGGGTGTGGGGTGTGGGGTGTGGGGTGTGGGGTGTAGGGTGTGGGGAGTTTTCTCAGTGAACTGATAACTGATAACTGATAACTGATAACTGATTCCGGCGGCGCTGGACAACAAATAGAGATTCTTTCCCCTGTACTGGGATGATTAAAAACGATTTGATTGGCATGGAGATAATAACCACAATCTCCCGGGACTGCATCCGGTCGCGGTAATCCCCCCAGACCATACAATGGATCACCGATTAAAGGATAGCCAAAAAAGGCCAGATGAATGCGAATTTGATGGGGTCTGCCCGTAAAAATTCTTACTTCTAATAGGGTACTATCGGGATGTTTTTTTAAGACTCGACCATCACTGCGGGCCGATAACCCATCTGTGAGCGCACCGTAAACGTAGCCTAAGATGGGATGGGCGATTTTCCCGATCGCTTGATTAATAGTAAAGTTATCCGGTATGTCGCCCCGACCCACTAAAGCTCGATATATTTTGGTAATTTTCCCCTCTCGCATCTGTTGACTCAATTTAGCTCTAGCGGGCTTTGATTTCGCCATTAAGACTATGCCGGAAGTGCCGCGACCAAGACGATGAATCGGATAGGGAGTGACATCGGGATAATGCTGATGTACCAAATGGATAAGAGTATGTTCGAGAAATCCACCCCCCGCTAACACCGGTAATCCCGAAGGTTTCGCCACCACTAACACCTCGGCATCCTCGTAGAGTACCTCAAAAAAGAGCGGCACATCCGGTTCTGTCCAAGGCGGGCGCTGATAGGTCAATTGCTGC
>NZ_JASJFF010000577.1:0-4217 GCF_030065435.1 Microcystis sp. M53603_WE2 | reverse complement strand
GGGGTGTGGGGTGTGGGGTGTGGGGTTTTACCGGTTTTGAGGTGGCCAATTACCTAATTTTTAGGGAAAAAGTCCAGGGATTTTCCCCCTGATCACTCCCATACCTGGTACTTTTTGATTGACAAAAAGTCTAAAAGTCTTACCCAACAAGGTTTTTAGATTTATTCAGCAAACCCTATATAGCCAGGCAAGGTCTTTACTTCTAGATAGTCGGACAGAAAAATATTAAAGATTATGGTGAAATTTTGGCAGGGATTAACGGTATTTTTAATTTCTTGTTTATTGCTGATTTCCCTAACTGCTTGTGGTAATCAAGTTAGACGCAATCAAGTGGTCATATCGGTATTAAGTGACCCAAAAACCTTTAATGCTGTTTTATCGGCCGAATCCCCGAATATTTTTGGTTTAACCTACGAAGGACTATTAACAGAAAATCCCATTACTGGCAAAAAAGAACCGGTATTAGCAGAATCTTGGACAATTTCCGATGATAATTTGAGCATTATTTTTACTATGAGAGAGGGTTTAAAATGGTCGGATGGTCAACCCTTAACCGTTGATGACGTGGTTTTTACCTATAAAGAATTATATCTAAATCCTGATATTCCTAACAACTACCGCGATAGTTTAAGAATAGGATTAAAAAAAGAATTTCCAGTTATCACTAAACTAGATAATCGCAGAATCGAATTTAAACTCCCCGAACCTTTTGCTCCTTTTTTAGATGCTGTCAGTTCACCGATTTTACCTAAACACGCTTTAGAAAAAACTATTCAGAAAAAAAGCCCCGATGGTAGGTTAGAATTTCTCTCCACTTGGGGGTTAGATACTCCTCCCGATAAAATTGTTTTTAATGGTGCTTATAAACTAAAAGAATATATAACGGGACAAAGGATTATTTTTGAGAATAACCCTTACTATTGGAAAAAAGATGCCCAGGGACAACAATTACCTCATATAACTTCGGTAATTTGGGCAATTGTTGAATCTCAGGATACAACTTTACTGCAATTTCGTTCGGGAAGTTTAGATTCTATTGGGGTAACTCCCGAATTTTTCTCCCTCTTAAAAACTGAAGAAGAAAGAGGAAATTTCACTATTTTTAATGGTGGACCTGCCTACGGAACCCAATTTATCGGTTTTAATCTCAATCAAGGAAAACGCGACGGAAAACCCCTAGTAGATCCGATTAAATCCCGTTGGTTTAATAACTTAAATTTCCGTCAAGCTATTGCCTACGGCATTAATCGTCAAAGAATGATTGATGATATCTATCGAGGATTGGGACAAGAACAAAATTCTTTTCTTTCTATCCAATCTCCTTTTTACGATCAAACCCTGAAAGGTTACGATTATAATCCCGAAAAAGCCAAAGAATTATTATTAGAGGCCGGATTTAAGTATAATAGTGATAATCTCCTAGTCGATGCCGATAATAATCCCGTTAGATTTAACCTGATTACTAATGCGGGTAACAAAATCCGGGAAGCAATAGGCGCACAAATTAAAAATGATTTAGCCGCAATAGGAATTCAAGTGGATTTTCAAGCGATCGCTTTTAGCAATTTAGTTGATAAACTGAGTAATAGTCTAGATTGGGAAGCACATATTTTAGGTTTTACCGGCGATAATGAACCCCACGCCCCTAATATTTGGTATGTAGATGGAAATCTCCACGCTTTTAACCAACAACCTCAACCCGGCAGCCCGCCGATTCAAGGCTGGCAAGCGGCGGATTGGGAGAAAAAAATCGCCGATTTATACGTCAAAGGTTCCCAAGAATTAGACTTTGAGAAGCGCAAAGTTATCTATAATGAAATTCAACAACTTCAACAGGAATACGTCCCCTTTATTTATCTAGTTAATCCCCTCGCTTTGGGGGCCGTGCGTAACTGCTTTGAAGGCATACAATTCTCCGCCTTGGGTGGAGCATTCTGGAATCTAGAAGAATTAAAGAAAACCTGTGGAGGTGTTTAATGACTCATTTTGGCATTCTTTGTCCCACCGCTTCTGGACATATCAATCCTCTCCTACCTTTAGGAAAAGAGTTACAAAAACGCGGTCATAAAGTTACCTGTTTTTTAACTCTTGATGGTGAAGAAATGGTGCAAGCAGCCGGCTTAGATTTTCAGGCAATTGCACCCGACCAATATCCGAAAGGCACATCAGCCAAAAATTTAGCCGAAATTGGTCAATTACAGGGAAAAGCCGCCGTCCGTCGCACGGTACAATCAGTTACTAATTCTACCGCTGCCCTCTTTGAAACTATCCCTCAAGAGATGCGTCGCTTGGGAATTGATGCCCTAATTGTCGATCAAGTCTCCCCCTCAGGAGGTACAATCGCAGAAAAATTAGCTATTCCCTTTGTCAGTTTTGCTGGGGCATTGGTTTTAAATCGTGATCCGCTTATTCCGCCCTTTATGACCACTTGGGACTATAATCCCTCATTTATCGGGGTTATTCGCAATAAAATTGGCTATAAACTCCTTGACTCTCTGACTCGTCCTCTGAATGAGTTAATCAACCAGCAGCGTCAAGAATGGGGGTTAATTCCCTATCAAAACATCAATCAACGCTATTCCCCCCTTGCTCAAATTAGCCAACAACCCGCCGAATTCGAGTTTCCTCGGTCAAATTTACCCGCTCACTTTCACTTTACCGGCCCCTTTCACGATTCCTCCACCAGAAAAACGATTCCTTTTCCCTACGAAAAATTAACCGGACAACCCTTGATTTATGCTTCCCTCGGTACAATTCAAAATCGCCTACAATCGGCCTTTAATGCGATCGCCGAAGCCTGTGCCGATTTGCCGGTACAATTAGTTTTATCCTTGGGCAATGCCGACTCTAACATTCAAATAACAACCAAAAACGCCCTAGTTGTTCCCTATGCTCCCCAATTAGAGCTTTTAACCAGAGCCTCTCTTACTATCACCCACGCAGGCTTAAATACTACCCTAGAATCCCTAGCGCAAGCTGTACCGATGGTGGCCATTCCCATCGCTAACGACCAACCGGGGGTATCTGCTCGGATAAAATGGTCGGGTACAGGGGAAGTGATTCCGATTTCCCGTCTAGAAGTTCCCCGTTTACGAAAGGCGATTGAAAAGGTCTTATCCTTCCCCAGTTACCGAGAAAATGCCCTGAAAATGCAAAAAGCACTACAGAAGACAGGAGGAGTGAAAATGGCCGCCGATATCGTCGAAAAAGCCATTTCTACCGGCCAACCCGTCCTATCGGTATAATAACCAGGGTCTGCTAAAAAAGTTTTTCCTGCGGACAGGGTGTCGGGTGTCGGGTTTTAAAAACGTTATCGAAAACAATTGACAAAAATCGCCCTTTATAACCCGTCCATGGCCTAACACAAACCGAAGAACCATAAAGATTAGATTGAACATTTCTGGGATTTCTGTCTAACAGCAATGGTCAGCGGTGATGAATGAACTAGAACATCGCCGCTTCATCGTGTTAGCTGGCTTGTGCTTAGAGTGTAAGTTTGCGGAGAAATCATGCGTATAGTAACTGATTATTAATACTATCAACAGTCAACGTGTTGACTAAAACACCAACCCGTTGCACGACCTCGTAGGCAGTTTTCTGAGGGACAACAATAATTCCACAATGTTCTCTGCCTTCCTCTATGAATTGAAGATGTAATCGTTCAAAATCAACTCGGTTGTGGGTGACAAGACATCTACCTAAAGAAGCGGCAAATTCTAATTGTTCGCTGTCAGTTTTGCCCAAAGTTGACTGCTCAGGAACAGTGGTGACATCTAAACCACGAGAACGCAGAAGTGTTGCAACTAACGCCGACACATCTTCGTCCATGTAAAGCGAAGCAAATATGCTCATAGCTTACCCAAAGCTGCCTTTACAGAAGGATGCACCAACTCATCGGGGACTTGGTTACGTTCAATGTACTCGTTAATTTCTGCTTGATGATCCAAATAAAAACTCAAGGCATCGAACACTTGTGCTAAGGTCAAATGAGGTAAATGAGTTGGAATTTCCTCTGGCATCACACCTAATCGCCACAGACCTACGATTGCGCGAATAGATGTGCGAGTGCCTTCAATAATTGGCTCTCCACCTAAAATCTCATTGTTTCTGGTGACATAACGTGAAAGAGTGATAATCGTCATGGAATTAGGTCTCTTAGGGAAATCGCTAATTCTATTTTAGTCAGGGACAGACATGACTTGATCATGGCATCTAGT
>NZ_JASJFF010001014.1:0-2215 GCF_030065435.1 Microcystis sp. M53603_WE2 | reverse complement strand
TGGAAGTATCTACCACTAGGGGACATTCATTATCCGCAGTCGCTCCTCTATACATTGCTAATAATTCTTTGTTATCTCCTCCCCAGGGATTTTCCCACTGCATTAAGTACATCCATACTTCATCAGTACGCCAATCTTCTAAAGGGCTATAAATAATTGCATTGGGAAGGCTACCACTATAGCGCAATGGTTTACTAATATTCTCCTTAAGATTAAGTTGTTCTTGAAAGCTATTAATTTCATATTTATTCATTGTTGAAGCACGTTTATTACTCTCAGCCTTTCTTGTACCGAGCATAAGAATAACTTCGCCATTTTCTCGAATTTGCTGACGAATAAAATGATTTGTTGGTGTTATCTTTAGTCTTTCAGTACACCAACGAAATCCATGACGAGGTGCAGGATAGCCTTTACCAATTAAACAAGTCCAAAAAGTATCTTTTATTTCTGGGCGTAATAAATAAGGTTCTACAGGCATCTGCTGCATTTTAGCTTCATTTTTCATTCTGGCTAAAGATTGTTTAACCCAAGTAGATACAAGAGGATTTTCAACTTGAGTATCTGTAGTCATTACATAAATTTTTTTATGACGCTCCTCGATGGAAAGTTTGCTGATTGCATTCCAAATTAACTGAACAACAGCACTACTATCTTTTCCTCCTGAGTAACCTATAACAAATGGAATACTGTTAGAAAGATATAAACTTTGAATTTCTTTTGTAATTATTTCAACGTCTATAACAAAGTCATCAACAGTTCTAGAAGGAAAAATATTTATCTGTGTTTGCTCGCCAAAAATAACATTATTTCTCATAAATTTAACCTTTAAATATATTATCTCTATGCCATTTTACGGATTCAAGATTAGGCAGATATTCGTGATTATCAGGCAGTATAAGATTCTCACCATGAAAATCTTTTATAGACTTTGCGTTCGGTGAAACTTCTTCAAAATCTTCTGTGATAATAATTTTGTATTGATTATCAATTGTGAATAATCCTTGATCAAATGCCCAATGATGATTTTTACACAGAGATAAACCATTGTTTATCTGGTTATTATAGAATTTAGCAAAAGGTTTGATATGTGCGCCATCGACAATACTTTGTGTCAAGGAGTGGATTACTTTAAGACCACAAAAAGAGCATTGATAATTATATATATAAACGACTGCTTTACGAAAAAAAGCACTTCTTATTAAAGATTTTCGTAGGTAGAATTTTTTCTCCTGTTCTACATTATCGAATATTGATAATTCTTCCGTACTTACATCCTGCAAGTTAGTGTTAATAGTCAATATTTCACTAATTTCTTTTTGAGATGATAAAAACCATACTGATATTAAAGTGTCTATTAATTCTTGACGACAATTTTGGTCTTGAAGCAAATTATATAAATCCTCATCTAATGAGGCATATTCTACAGCTAATTTGAGTTTTTTCATTGACTTTGGCTGTAGCCCATTAAAATCTGGCTTTAATCTTAAATACCAGAATCCTTCGCTTTGTAAGTGAAAAAATGGATAATACAACCCCCCCTCGTATTGAGACGATAAAACATTCCAGTATTTATTAAATGTATTAATTAATTCATCCGAAACAAAAATTTTATTTTCCGTGATTAATCCCTGTGAAATTAGATCGATAACTGATAAAAGTAAAATTGGTTTATATTGAGCATTACCTCTTTTTTTACTAACATTAACATTCAAAGATGCGAATCTTTCACAATAATATTTTAAATTGCGTAGGGGAAGACTATCGACCATAGGGGTGGGAGATATGCGGATAAAAAAAGGAAACTATTACCAGCATACAGGAAAACATCCCACCGAGAGGAAAAAATACAGAAAGCCTAGAGAGATAGTCATAATAACATCGATCGAGCGCGGCTGACAAGCGATCGCAAAATCGAACCTATGTACTATGATCAACCCTTAATGCAACTTTAAAAACCCGCTTCCCACTCCCTCCTATACCCTTTAAAGAGGATTTAGTATCACTTTCCCGGGTTGAGGGTTTAAGTCCGGTTAGGGATTAAAGAGTAACTCCACCGTCCACGGGTAAAACCACCCCTGTCATATAGGGGTTGATAATCAAACTCAATACTGCTAGGGCGACTTCTTCGGGTTGCCCTAAATGTTCGACAGGTAGAGCAGAAACCGCCCATTTGCTCAGGTCGGAGCGTTCCGAATCACCTTGACTGGTCCAGATG
>NZ_JASJFF010000820.1:0-7376 GCF_030065435.1 Microcystis sp. M53603_WE2 | reverse complement strand
AGGGATCGGATTTGAGTTTTCAGTTCACTGTTTACTCACATCAGCAAAAGGCTGACGGCTGAGAGCTTAGATGTGTAATTAATTTTGCTTAGGTACTTATCCTGTTAGAATCGAAACGACAGCAGCGATCGAGGAGTGCAAAAAATATGGCAGCGGGCCATGAAGAAAATCCGAGAATGCCCCTAGATAAAGTTATTTTTGTCATTGCTTGCGTCTATCTAGGTTGGGTGGTGGCATGGCTAATCAGTCAAAAAAATGCCCCTGTCTCTCAAAATGGCACGATTTCCCCGGAAGATCAAAAGTTTATCGCCTATCTGCAATCATCTCTGACTATTATCGATCGCCAAGGTGCAACTTCATCCCCCGATCCTGATCCTTCTCCTAAAAATAACCCTTCTCCGGTAGCCACGGTTCCACCACCACCCCCCGCTAATTTACCGGTTAATAATACTCCCCAGATCATAGAAAGAATTTACGTTCCCGTTTATCCCCAAACCCCTGAAACGGCTGCCAAAATTGCCCCGGTTACACCCGCAAATCCCGACATTTCCGCGCCACCATTACCGGCTGCCCCCCAAGTGCATCGGCCGACAGCAGCGGTTATTCCCACTAATAATCAGGTAAAAAATACCCTGGTGGGGGTGATGGATTTAGGCGATCGATCTTCAGCTTTATTTGATAATAAGGGGATAACGACGCGTATTTCTCCGGGGGAATTTATCAACGGTTGGACTTTAGTGGAAGTTGGTAGTCAACAGGTTATTTTGTCTCGCAACGGACAAACGAAAGTCTTAGAAGTGGGACAATCTTTTTAGGGTGAACTCCCGGCTGGGCGAGATTGTCGGGGCTTCTGAACTCACGGGGGAATGCCTGAAGATAGACTTACGCCCACCTTGCGGATTTGGTATGATAGAGACAATTAGAACAGGTTTGAGAACTAGGAAAAAATCTATCAATCTCCCTCAATAAAACACCTTATTGACAAGCATTTTGTTAACGAAGAAAATAAACTGTAGCGGTAATAATACTCAGAATTACCACAGTCCAGCGCAGATAACTAGGAGAGATAATTCTAGCTAGTTTTCCCCCCAATAAACCCCCAATTAAAGAGCCAATTGCTACCACTATCGCCGCCGACCAATCTACCTGATTAGAAAAGAGAAAAAACCAAGATGCCGCTACATTAACCACCAAAGAAAGCAACTGTTTTAAAGCATTTAATCTCGTGAGATTATCCTTGAGAAATAAGCCCAAAATTGCCAACTCAATCACCCCTAAACCCGCCCCAAAATAACCACCATAAATTGAAGCGAGAGCGATGGGTAAAACCGCCAAAATTTCTGGTATATGACCATTTTCGTCCCCCTGTCGCCGCTGCAACCAAGAGCGTAAAGTATCTTGAAAAGCCAATAAAGCCGCCGCTAAAAGAATCAGAAAAGGAATCAGGCGCTCAAATACTTTATCACTGCTATTTAATAGCAAAATACCACCGATAATGCCGCCAATAACTGCCGATGGTAGTAATAACCTAATCCGTTTTTGTTGCCCGTGCAGGTCTTTTTTTTGGGCGAGAGTTGCCCCCAGATAACCGGGGCATAAAGCGACGGTATTAGTCACATTTGCCATCACTGGTGGGATACCCACCGCCATCAGCGTCGGAAAAGTAATCAGACTACCGCCACCGGCAAGAGCATTAATTAAGCCGGCAGCCACGGCAGCGATTGCTAGGAAGCCATACTGAATAGGCGTGAGCATTTAGGCGTTAGGGATAGTAATTAGGGCTAAATCAATTTTTTCCTCGTCAACTTGCTTAATTTCGGCTTTAATTCCTGGTCCAAAATATCTTTCGATTTTTTCCTGTTTTGCCAGCCACTTTTCTAGGGGTAAAAGGGGCGATTCAAATTCTAGGGTGAGACAATAGGCGGAATCAACAGCAGTTTCACGAATTGCCACTAAAGTCGGTCTTTCCTCGTCCGTGGGGCTTAATCCCAGCTTTTCTAGGGCTTCATCCAGATGCACTTCCTGTCCGTAGCGATAGCGGGTGACATCGTTGCGAAGTTTGGTTTGGGTGACAGTGGCCTGTTGTTGGCGCAATTGCAATATTTCGGGGCTAGTGGGTTGACTGAAGGGTATAGGTTTGATTTCTGAAGCTTTTAGGGCTAAACCTCCCAATAATAACGGTAATCCGTAGAAAAAACCCGCTAAATTTACCGTGGCGTTACCTTGGGCATAACCGATGATCCCGATAACCGTTAAAATACTGCCTAAAATTAAGCCAAAGTATGATAGTCTAATTTTCCTGAGCATGAAATAATTTTTTTCTTGAGTACGCTAATCCTTTAGAGATTATACAACTCCAAAGAATCTTTTTTGCAGATGGGCAGTGGGGAGATTTTTCAGTTATCAGTCATCAGTCATCAGTCATCAGTGAAAAGAAAACAACGAACTTGACACTTAATAAGTAAGTAATCTCAATTAACTGTTAGATAGTGGGACAGGCTTCTGGTTTTTTGTATTTTATCTTTAATTGTAACCAGCTACTTAGTTGATGATAGGTGGTGCGTTAGGACGGATTGTTACCTTCAAGTCAAAACAGGAATTTTTGCCGTCTAACGCACCCTACGTTTTACTTAGTTGATGATAGGTGGTGCGTTAGGACGGATTGTTACCTTCAAGTCAAAACAGGAATTTTTGCCGTCTAACGTACCCTACGTTTTACTATTGCCGATGTACTCGCAATTTCTCAATTAATTGAGATAATTTCTGGTCAGAAGCGGCAGTAATAAAGTCTAATTTAAACTTTTGTCCCTGACTGAGATATTCTGCATAACTAGACCGAAGAAAAGGACGAAACTTTTCATTATCAGCAATATAAACTTCAAAAAAAGAGACCAATAAAGCCCCCGCATAATCCTCGATTAAATTTTGATCGGGTAAAGTGATATCGACCACAGACTCCAGGGTTTTTTGCATTCCTGCATCCAATTCTGTAAAATTTACATGAGCTTGTCCCTCCACCATGGCCAGATATTTATCCGGCGTTTTTAACCAAGTAAAAGGAATGGCCTGTTCAAAAATCGGATTAGCTGCTGGGTCATAACTTCCTGAACCCAAGAGGACAGGAATCGAGATTTTACTTAAACCTTTTTCCCCAAAAATACTGCGGTTAACGGGATTAGCTGCAAAGACGGCCGTGACTCGTTCATCGCGAAAATTATAGACCTGTCTAGGCAATTCTAGGGCGCGACATTCCAGTAAAATAGCGATATTAATCCCGGAGTAAGGACGATTACAATCTTGGGCGAGATTATCAAAATCAATTTGTGCGCCGGCAACAGCTAGAGATGTATAACCCCCGAAGGAATGACCCGCTACTCCCACATTAGTTAGGTTAAGTTTACCTTGAAATTGACTAGCATTTCGTCTGGCTAATTCATCGATGACAAAGCTAATATCTTTGGGTCGATTAATAAACTCATCTCGATCAAAAATATTGCGATAATACCCCCCTAACATTCCTTGTAGGTATTGGGTATCACTGCTGGGGTGTTGCGGTGCCGCTACTAAAAATCCGTAGGAAGCTAGATGTTCAATTGCTTGGGCATAATCTTCTGGTCGCGAGGCTAATCCGTGGGAAAAAATAATTACAGGTGTTTTGCCTTCTCGGAAAGTTTGCGGGATATAAACATTCACATATAAACTGCGATTGCGACTGCTATCGGTTAGGTTCCAAACTTCTTTTTTTACCTGAAAGCTACCGCGCTGACGCAAATCGGGTAAACTGGCATAATTAATCGCTGGTTTAACGGCAGCGGCTTCCTCGGCTGTCCAGAGGCGCATATCTTTGATAAATATTTCCGCCACATAAACCGCATAATCGATGGTTTTAGCTAATCCGAGGATTTCTTCCCCCTGTAACTGTATATTATTGGGGAATTTTTTCAGGACATTTAAAAGGGTTAATCCCCCCGGATCGAAAGCGGCACTAACAATCGCACCCCGCAGGGCATATTTACCATTAATTCCCCCTTCAATGGTGATGCCTTTGCCCAAACGAGAGAGCATATCAGCACCCATCACACTATTAAAAAAACGAGATAGTAAAACAGGATCGATGTCAATTTTTGTTAATAAAGCCTCACGAAACTGCTCTCTTGCTTCGGGAGTTGCTCTGGCGAGAAATCTTTTTAAATTAGCATCAATCTTTCCTTCTTTAGCAAAGGTTTCTAGGGATGCTACCGATACGGAAAAGACGAGGGGAGTATAGACAAATTCAATTTCTTCGGCGGCTTTTAGGGGTAAAGCGGTCATACCCGCGGCGAAAAGACCTAGGAGAAAAGCTCGCAGCCGACGGGTGGGATTATTTCTGGGAAAACGATTTTGTAAACGGGGGATAATCATGGGATTTTTAGTTAGGGTAAATGACAACAATTAAAAGGGAAAAGTAGCATACGGCCAGTTGAAAAACGGTCTTGGTTACTTGATTTCCTTAACCACGGCTCAAAGGTATTGAGACGAAGGTTTCTGAGGTACTAAGGGGCCAATTTAAGGCTAGGGCAAGCGATAAAGTGCCAAGCAAAGTAGGACGAAAAAGCATGAGCAAAACCTCGATAGATTAATCTGGGAGATTTTGATTCTAGATTATTGAGTATTTCTGAGTATAACATCTAAAATAGATATTATATTAAAGTTGTTTTTATGTCAAGACATGAGTCATTAATAAAAAAACAATAAATACATACATTTAATAAGTGAAAGTGATATATTTTGAGATGAAAATAATCCGATAGGGTTTTTGACTGGGATAAATTGCTAATTATTGCGAATGTGAATATCTTGCTGCGGGAAGGGAATCTCGATACCCTGTTGAGTAAACCTATCAAGAATAACACAATTAATATCACTAATTACTCGCTTTTTCCTGTTGACATCATCCAACCAGAACTTTAATTCAAAGTTTAAACTAGAATGATCAAAATTAAGAAAAAAGGCTACTGGTTCGGGGTTTTTAAGTATGTGAGGATGTTGCTCGGCAATGTCTAGCAATAAATTCATCACCTGTTGGGCGTTAGAATTATAACCAACTCCGATAACAACTGAACAATAAATCAAGTTATCACTACCCGTGTAGGTGGTGACATCCTCAGTAAAAAACTTTTGATTGGGAATAATTTTTTCGGAATTGTCTGTAAGAATTTGCACTGTTGTCGCTCGAATACCTAGCTTTTTTACCTGAGAAGTCTGTCCTTCAATATTAATGATATCACCGGGTTTGAGAACTTTTTCAAATAATAGTAAAATACCGCTAATGAAATTACTTACCACTTGCTGCATACCGAAACCAATACCCACCGATAAACCGCCAGTAATTGCCGCTATTGCCGTTGCATTAACTCCCACATAACCCAAGATGATAATAAAACCTAAGACAATGAAAAAATAACGTCCTAACAGTAAAGTTGCTTCAATTTCACCGCGACTCGCTTGCTGATTTAAATTAGTAATGCTCAGAATTATACTCTCTATAAGAACAACAATAATTACCAGAAAATAGGGAGCTATTATCAAAATAAATATGCTTCTCAATGTGATCGGACTATTGAATAAATTGAAGGGAGATACTTGGGCAATTTCTTGAATATTATTGTAAACACCAATAATATTTCTCAGGAGGAATAATACCAATAAAGGTGCTAAAAGCCGACCATGATAATATTTAATTGTATTGACGGAAAACCTAGCGTATAATCCAGCTAATAAACAACGATAAATCAAATAAAAAAATATTAATTGTATGGATAAATTAATCATTCCTCTTGTCCAGTTTTGACTGAAAAAAATTAGATACTTTAAGTCAAGTAAAATTAGACTAATAACTGGAAAATTAAGAAAATGTATCAGGATAGCAAAATATTGACGGAGGGTTAATTTTTTATCACTATGGATCAAACTGGTGACGGGAGTAAATCTTTTTTCTAAGTAAGACCATAACCATTTTGATAATAACCAAGCAAGAATTAAAGACAGAAAAATGATCGCTAATTGACTTTGAACATTCCTGCGTCCTAAAAATAATAATTGGTTAGCAATTATTTCCGAAAGAGAGGGGATATTGTTGTTCATAATTAATTTATTTTCCTGACTTCCTGATCGAGACCTGATTGAATATAAAGTGTCAGTTTTTGGGCTGCTGCTGAGGAAGATATTTCACCAGCGATCGCTCTTTCATACCAAAATTCTCCTTCTTCTAAAATTTTATTCAACTTTTCCCAATCATCCAGAGGTACTGCCACGGCATTTTGAGATTGTTGTAATAATACCGATTCGAGCGGTAGTAAATTTCCTTCGATCTGCACCCGTCGATTAGTGGGAATAAAACTTTCTGTTTGGATGATTGCTTGTAATTGTTGTTCGGGATTAGAGAGAAATTTTCCTAAAGCTAACCCCAAACTATTTTCATTATCACTATTATTGCGATTAAATACCATCACCCGTGTATAGAGAATTGGTGCTGCTTTACCCTGAGTTTCTTGGGGAAGTAAAGCGACTCTGAGATCATCTTGTAGGCTGTTTTTTAAATCGGCAATTTCAATAGAATTACACACATAATAGGTTAAGCGACCTCCAGCAAAGGCATCATGAAGTAATTCCCGTTGACGATTGAGGATAAAATTAGGCTGTGACGAGGCAAATTTTAGCCATTCTAGCCATTTTGCCCAACCATCTAAGCGAGGTTGCAGCCGACCCTGATCATCCCACAAATAGCCGCCAAAAATTGCCATTCCCCAAAAAGTATCTTCAAAAGAGGAAACTATCCCCACAGAATAGCCTTTGCGCGCACGTTCCACTAATCCCCCTAAACTGGTGGGAGGTTGCTTCAGCGCTGGATCGGGACTAACTTGTAATTTTTTTTGATTATAACACAGTACATTGGTACGAGAACCTAAGGGAATGCCGTAGATTTTTCCTTGATAGCTAACTTGTTTCAGCGTCGGGGGATAATAAATAGATAAATCTAGATTGTTCTGGTCAATTTCCTCCAGTACTCCTTGGGATACTAATCTGGGTATATTTCTCGAAAAAATTAGAATAACACTCGCACCCAATCCGCTTTGAGATTGTTTAAAAAAACGTTCGGGTATCTCATCAACAGGAATAGCTTGTTCAAGAATTGTCACCTGCGAATTTAATTTTTCAAACTCTTGCAAACCGAGACCTACTACTTCAGTTAAATTGCCCTCTTCTGGATACCAAACCAAAAGGGTTCCTTGCAGTTGCTCCGATGATTGGTTAGGAAGATCACTAAAACAAGCATAAAGAAAAATTGGCATCAAGATAAAAAGCAATAGGAGCGATATAATTCCCCTTATTTTTTT
>NZ_JASJFF010001386.1:0-3171 GCF_030065435.1 Microcystis sp. M53603_WE2 | reverse complement strand
GGAGTGATTGGGGGGAAAATTCCTGGACTTTTTCCCTGAAAATGGGTAAAACCCCACACCCCACACCCCACACCCCACACCCTACCCCCACGAAAAACTTTTTGCCGCAAACCCTACTTGAACAATCCGAGTCTCCCCAAAAGGAAAACTTCCTATCTCATCATTAAGATAACTGCTGTATTCAGTTTTCTTCCCCAGTGTCCGTCAACTGGGAGGAATGCCGATAGCTGGTTAAAACCAGTAAGACAGGGCGGCGAGAGTAACTAAAGACTATTTTTTTGGTAAGATCAAAGCTAAACTAACCATCACGCCCTCTTGAGGAAAGATTTATTTATGAGCGATATAGGGTTTATTTTGACGATAATCAACAATTTCCTGCAAATTTACTCGGTAATCCTAATTGTTAGGGTTTTACTGACTTGGTTCCAAAATGCTGGTTGGGCCTATCAGATTATGTCTTTTCTCAGTCCGATTACCGATCCCTATTTAAACCTCTTTCGCTCGATTATCCCACCCCTAGGCGGAATGGACTTGTCCCCGATTCTCGCGTTCCTGCTGCTCAACGTTGTTCAGAGTGTCGTAGCCACAGGGGCCAGCAGTCTGGTCAGTAGCAGTTTCTAAATCCGCGGATCCACACTGCTGGTAAAACCGGAAGCTTTGAATTTTTCCAGTCGCAAGGGGGTTGGTTGATTGGTAGAAACAGAAATTCTGATCTCGAAATCACTAATCCCTGGCGGCACTTCTGGAATTGCCCCGACTCGGCTACGATTTTGTAAAGCCGGTTCCCCGTTAGCATCGTAAATCCGACCAAAAACATCGGCATCATAGACGGTTTTTCCGGAATTATTTTTAGCTTTGCCGGTGATTAAAAAACAATTAGCCGGAAAACTGGTTCCCCCACTGGTGACACTCCCCTCGGCTAATTCGGGGGGACAGTCTTTGTAAGATACATCTAATAGTTGAATTGGGGTCAAAGCTTGAGCAGTAGGGATGATAAGCAAGCTAGACAGCCAGAAAAGAACAGAAAGGAGCAAAACGGTGAGCGAGCGTGGTGTCATAGATGAGTGATTTTACGGTATGATTTCCCCAATACTTAGATTATCGTGGATCGTCACCCTTTGAAATCAGCTTTTTTAGGACTCTCATGGGAATGGATTCCCACAGACGCTCTCGATAGTTGCGACGGGTTTACCTGTGAGGTAATAGGTGTAGGGCTAATTCATGAATTAGCCCTACAATAGGCGTTGTCAAATTGAAAGATGCTCCGAATCAGCACCGGAACTGAAATTACTTTGATAGCAAGGATTGCATTGCATCTTTACCTATTCTGATCTGACAACGCCGTAAATGAAAGTGAGGATGATTCCCCCCCTGTTAGTTGCCGTATTCGCTTTCAAAACGGTGAAGAATGGGAAATACAAGCAATATATCAGTGGAATCGCCCTAATTGGCGTTTTCTGACCTGAAGGAAGATCACTGCTCGGTTATCGGCTAAAATTTAAGATATGTAAAGAAGGGAGATAAATTTTATGGCCGCTAATGTTGAGATCTATACTTGGAGTTCCTGTCCTTTCTGTATCCGCGCTAAAGCATTACTCAAGAAAAAAGGGGTGGAGTTTACCGAATATTGTATCGATGGTGATGAAAGAGCGCGAGCCAAAATGTCCGATCGAGCCAATGGTCGTACAAGTGTACCACAAATTTTTATAAACGATCAACACATCGGGGGCTGCGATGACATCTATGCTTTAGATAGAAGTGGTGGTTTAGCTCCCCTGTTGCAGAATTAAGGATAAAAACTATTAATGAAACTAGCCTTTATTATCGATCCGATCGAGTATTTAGATCCGGGCCATGATACCAGTGTAGCTATCATGGAAGCGTCCCAATTATTAGGCCATGAAGTCTGGATGACTTCCATCACGGATCTCAGTGCGATTGCGGGAAAAGCTTGGGCAAAACTAACTAAAATTGAACTGGTTCCCGTGGAGTTAAAAGATAATCATTGGGTGGCTGTATCTCAATGGTATCAAAGACAAGAGACAGTTTTTACCTGCCTAGAAAACTTCGATTTTGTCTGGATGCGAAAAGACCCACCCGTGACGATTGCCTATCTTTATGCCACCTATTTATTAGACCTGATCGACCCCCAAAAAACCCAAGTAATTAACTCAACTAGGGGTTTACGCCATGCCAACGAAAAGTTATATACTATTCACTTTGCTCAGGTAATGCCCGCCACAATTGTTTCCCAAGATAAAGCGACAATTAGGGAATTTGTCAACCAAAAAGGGGCGGCAGTTATGAAACCTTTGGGGGGCAAAGCAGGGGAGGGAATTTTATTTCTTAGTCCCGAAGATCGCAATCTCAATTCAATGATTGAAATTAGCACAAAATGGGGACAAGAACCGGTAATGATTCAAGATTATTTACCAGCTGCCCAAGAAGGAGATAAACGCATTATTGTCCTCAATGGTGAACCCATCGGGGCAGTTAATCGCATTCCCACCGGTTCAGAATTTCGCGGTAATATGGCCGTGGGTGGACGAGTAGCAAAAACAGCAATCAGCGATCGAGAATTAGAAATCTGTGCCACTTTAGCCCCAAAATTACGAGAAGATGGCCTATATTTTGTCGGATTAGATGTGATTGGTGGCTACCTCACCGAAGTTAATGTCACCAGTCCCACCGGCATTCGCGAGATCGATCGATTAAACAATGTTAGTTTAGCTCAACAGGTAATTCAATGGCTAGAAAATTTTGCTTGTGCCAAGGCTCGGCCTTGACACACAATATTTAAGGCTCTTTATTAAAATATCCTTCAGGTAGAACCTGAATAAAGGGTTCCCAAGTAGAACCTGGGAACGAGATAACAGGATTTGCTTGTGCCAAGGCTCTGCCTTGACAGACAATATTTAAGGCTCTGCCTTAAAATATCCTTCAGGTACAACCTGGGAACGAGATCCACGAGATGCAATGAGACACAACAAATAAACCCGCAAAGGAAAGGAGACGGCCAAAATGGGACGCAGTCGCTACCAAATTATTGAACAATGTCCATACTTTCTCACCTGCACTACTGTCAATTGGACTCCGATTTTTAGTAAACCTGAACTTGCCCAAATAATATTTAATTCTCTCAGCTTTCTTCAAGAGCATCAACGGTTATCG
>NZ_JASJFF010000679.1:0-2235 GCF_030065435.1 Microcystis sp. M53603_WE2 | reverse complement strand
TTGAACTAATTTCATCATTCTCCTCAAGGCATTTAATTAAACATTCTGTCTTTCTATTTCGTCGTCTTAATGAGTATAATCGAGCGCAAAATGAGGTAATTATGCTCACGAAGTCTTGCCTTAAATCGTCTTTTCTTTCTTCTGCTAGATTAACGACCTCTAGATCTCTATTTGTTTGAGTTAAAAGAACTTTCAGATAATTAGGGTCTGCTGAAAAAGTTTTTCCTGGGGGTAGGAGTCAGTAGCCGGTCGTCAGGAGCCGGTCGTTTCGGGCTTTGTTGCCCTTGTTTTTTGTACCAAGCGATGTACTACAAGAAGGATAATGCCAGGTTTTTGAACGTCCCAATCCTATTTTCTTGCACTAACATCGGATTTTAACAGGTCAAAAGCCTTATTTTAAAAGGGTTTTACCATTATTCAGCAAGCCCTAATTACCCTCTTGGGATGTGATGATTCTGCCTTGAAAATAAATGGTACTTTATTTTTTTGCCAGTTCCTTACTGCGACCGACGATCGCCCAGAGATAGCTAATTGCTAAGGCCAAAAACGCGAGGGAAATACTTTCTTTGACGATAAAAATACCCAGACCGATCAGCACACAGGGAACGAAGGTACTTCCCTGACTGGTTAGAATAGTGGCGATGGTCGGCACGCTGGTCAACCCGTAGGCGAACGCACACCAAACCCCCACCAGAATCAAAAACACGCTGACGATAACGATCAGACTTGTTACGCTACTACTGGCGAAAAGGGGAACGTAAATGCCGATATTATCGCTGCCGTTGGCGACGGTCAACGCAGCCACGCTATAGGTGCGCGGGTCAAACCAACGACCGAAGGGGGAATGTTTCGCACCCTCTAGGTTGACTTCGACATTCTCCGGCTCTTCCTCCTTCTCCTCTTCTTTGAGAAGGGAAAAGATGCCGAGAATCACAGGAACGAGGCCTAGATAGCGAATCCATTGAGTAGGGATGAGAAAACACCCGAAAAACCCCGCTAAACTGGCAATAACAAGCAGACTAAAGCCGATATACTGACCGATCACGATATCGCGATGACGGAAGAGTTTTCCCGTTTGGCTGAAGAGAATCGTCAGGATCAATATATCGTCGAGGTTGGTGGCGACGAATGCCGCTACACCAGTGGATATCGCGATCACAATCTCGATCATGGTTTTTTCCTTAAGATGGCCGTCGGGTTCGTCCGTTCTTTATACCTTCACCGTGACAGGGGAAACCGAAATATTCGGCGTTCGGCTTTTCCTTCAAAGGTTCTGGAACGGGAGAATTTTACTACCTATCCCGATCGAGAAACTGTATTTCGCACGACCGATCGCTCTATCCCGGTGCGGAATGGAAAAAGAAAGCGAGAGCGATGACCGTGTAGGTCGCCACCAGTAATATGCCCTCTAACCAGTTCGAGCGACCGTCGTTACTGATCGAGTTGGCCAGCCAGACGGCGACGGCGACGGCGACCAATTCAAAGATGTCGAAATCGAGAGCCATCGGCTGACCGATGAAATAACCCGCGATTACGAGAACCGGTGCGACAAAAAGTGCGATTTGTAGACTCGAACCGACGGTGACAGAAACCGCCAGATCCATTTTGTCTTTTAAGGCGACCCTAACCGCAGTGGCGTGTTCGGCCGCGTTGCCGATAATTGGCAGCAGGATCACCCCCGTGAAAAGGGTCGTTAATCCTAATTTATGCGTGGCTTCCTCTAGGGTATTAACTAACAATTCCGATTCGACCGCCACCCCGAGCGTCACGAGCAGTAATATCCCCACCCACAGCCAGAGATTCGGCTTTTTTACCCCTACGGCTTCCCCCGACTCTTGATCGAGATCGGCAACCCCCACCTCGTAAAGATAGGTGTGGGTCTTCATCGAAAACAGCAGACTCAGGCAATACACAAAAATTAATACCGCCGCCACCGCTACCGAGAGACGCTGTAGGGCAATCTCCTGGATTGCGGCGGAGGTGTATTGAAAGGTTGTGGGTAGGAGGATCGCTGCGACGGCGAGATTCATCGACGAGGAATTTAAACGGGCGGTCACGGGCTGGAATTTCTGTTCTTTTTGACTCTCCCCCGCTAACCGCTCGCGCGGTGTAGCGGGGGATTCTCGGTTCTTAGGCTTTTAACTAGATCGACCTGGTTTAACCGGTCGATCCCCGTCAAATCGCCTCCGCGAGCGTTTTCTAACACGGTCAGTCCGACCGCATTTTTTCCTCGGT
>NZ_JASJFF010000861.1:0-6590 GCF_030065435.1 Microcystis sp. M53603_WE2 | reverse complement strand
CACACCGACGGCCCTACTGGTGGGAACCAGTTTAGCAGCCGAACGGGGTATTTTAATTAAAGGGGGCGATGTTTTGGAAACCGTCTCGCAACTGCAAACGGTGGTTTTTGACAAAACGGGAACCCTTAGCCAAGGTCATCCAGAAATTACCGATTGTTTGAGTTTTTCTATCCTTAATTCCCTGGAAATTCAACAATTAGCGGCAGTAGTGGAGAGTGGTACTAATCATCCCCTCGCTCAGGCGATTTTAGACGCGGTTACTCCCCCTACTAACCTGACGGGGGAAGATTTTCAAACTGTGGCCGGATTGGGAGTTTCTGCAAGGGTGCAGGGGTCAAAAATTGTTCTGGGAAATCGGCAATGGTTGGCACAGAACGGCATTAAAATCGATGAAACTATCCTGGGCATTCAAGAGCTTTTACAAGCGGGTAAAACGGTGATTTATCTGGGGATGGAAGAACAATTACTCGGCGCGATCGCTTTTCAGGATCGATTACGTCCCGATGCTCAAACAACCGTTAATCAGTTGCAAAAACTCGGTTTAGAGGTGATTTTACTCAGTGGTGATCGCCAAGAAGTGGTGACAGCGATCGCTAATAGTTTGGGTATTAGCCAATTTTATGCCGAAGTTGCCCCCACCGAAAAATCCGCCTTAATTGCCGACCTACAGACAAAAGAGGGCAAAATCGTGGCTATGGTCGGGGATGGTATCAATGATGCTCCCGCACTAGGACAGGCTAACATCGGTATTGCTCTGGCCGGTGGCACGGAAGTGGCCATGGAAACGGCTGGGATCGTTTTAATTAGCGATCGCCTAGAGGATGTGGTACAATCTCTGCATTTAAGTCTGGCTACATGGCAAAAAATCCGACAAAATCTTTTTTGGGCTTTGGGTTATAATACCTTTGCTATTCCCATTGCCGGTGGTTTATTACTGCCCCGTTGGGGTCTAGCTTTCAGTCCGGCCCTAGCAGCAGCTTTGATGGCTTTTAGTTCGGTTATGGTAGTGAGTAATTCCTTGCTTTTACGTCGTCAATTTCCCCCGCTCACATCGACGCAGGAAGAGAATAGATAATCAGTTTTTAATAACTGGATTTAGTATAATTCTCCCTCTCTGCTGCTCCAGGAGAGTCCTTCCACAGGGTCAATACCACTGGCTGCTTGACACCCCCCCCCTGAACAGTTACAGTTGTTAGACAGTGGAAGAGGCTTCTAGTTCCTGTGGACGGGCAAGATGGGCTCTTCTGGTTTCTGTGTGGAAACGAGGTCTATACTGATAGTTTCTTCCGCAAAATAGTCCTAAAAGTCTTGCCCAGTAAGCATTTCACGATTCCATAAGCAAAAATTATCACACAAAGTCGAGAAGAGCCCAAGATGCCCATCCCAAGTTTCATATTTAATTACAACCAGCTACTTACACTTAATATTTGATGTTTAATTAGGTTATTTTTCATGAATTTACTACAAAGTTTCTGGCGCAGATTTGAAAATCAAACCATTGTGATAATTAGTGTAATTCTTGCCTTTTTACTACGGCTGAGTCGCTGGCAAAACTCAACCTCGGATATGAAATATTACAGTAAGTGGTATGATTTTATCGTCCAGAACGGAGGATTTAGTGCTTTTAAATATGATTTTGCTAACTACAATCCTCCTTACTTGTATTTAATGGTTATTGCTTCTTATATTTATTCTAGTTTGCCTAAAATTCTTGCTATCAAGCTGATTACAATCCCTTTTGATTTTCTCTGTGCTTTTTTTGTTTATAAGCTAGTTCGCCTCAAATATTCTAGAGGCAAATTACCAATTATTGCTGCTATTATTGTCTTGTTTTCCCCTACAGTTTTTTTGAATAGTTCTTACTGGGGACAGACAGATATGCTTTATACATCTTGGTTAGTTGCCTGTCTCTATTATCTAGCTATTGAGCGAAATATATTAGGATTAATATGTTTTGGTATCGCTGTTTCTTTTAAGCAACAAGCAATGTTTTTTGCGCCTTTTTTAATCATGCTTGGTGTCAAAAAATATATCTCTTGGTCTTCATTATTAATTGTTCCCTTAGTATATTTTATCTCTCTAGTTCCAAGTTGGATGGCAGGCAGATCAATAAACAGTTTATTGTCAATTTATCTCAATCAAGCCGGAACATTTAAATATCTGACATTAAATGCTCCTAATCTATATCTATGGATTTCCAATCAATTTTATTCAAGGGTTGTTCCCCTGGGATCATTGCTGACAGTAACTGTTATTGTGTACCTCGTTTACATAATTTACAAAAGTCACCTTAAAATTACTACACCAGTAATGATTCAACTGGCTCTTATCTCAGTCTTGGTTGTCCCTTATGTACTGCCGAAGATGCACGAAAGATACTTTTTTGCTGCCGATGTTATTTCCATTATTTTTGGTTTTTATTACCCCCGTTATTTTTTCGTGCCAATTATTATTAATCTTGTATCTCTCTTCAGTTATTTTCCTTATCTAATGCGTCAACATGGTGTAGGAGTGGAGATAGTTTCTTTGCCAATCTTGTCTCTCATTTTAGGATTGACAATATTAATTACTCTTTATCATCTACATCAAACTCTTCAGGAAGCTGAACAACAGAAATTACTCTAACAATTTTCCTTTCTGTTATTGCCAGAGGACATAGACCTAGATCGATCGATCTTTGTGTCCTCTGTGTCTCTGTGGTTCCTTCCACTCCCTCGCTAGGAGGAATGTATCTTAGAATACATTTTACCCACCAAACCTGGGAGAGCCCAATTCCTGAGATTGTGGGCTCTTAGTCTAACAAAGCCCATGCACACCGACCGTCGAAACTGGATCGCTATGATGCAGAAGTTATCTGGCGTGGGTGATGGCCAGCGTTACCAGGAAAAGTGAATAAACATTATACTAAATTGGGTTACACTTCATCTTTAGGAGAAACGCTCTAATATAGATATTTCGACCAAATTGAGATGCACCCAATTTGGTATCATCTCTGGATGACCAGCTACTGTTCTGGCGTTCCCAAAAACTAGAGACTTCCCACCTCACCATTAAGATAACTGCTATAAGATGGTATTTTGTCCCTGTCTTTGTCAGTTGACGGAGACAGGAACAAATCGGGTTAAGCGGTAATTCTGGTCAGGGATTGACCTTGATAATTGTTGGTAATAATCTGGTGAATAGATTGGAAAAATTGCCGACAACGATTATTAGTTCTCAGGGGCAATTCATGATTTTTTACCAATAAATCAATCTGAAGTTCCGAGCTAGTGGGAGGATGAATAAATAATTCCACTTTCACTAACTGGGGAAAGAGAGCATCGTTAGGAACCTCCGATAAAAGCAAGACATCGGTCCGGCGCTTGATGATTTCAAATTCACCCAAACTTAATATATCATCGTATAAAAACCCGGTCTGATGAGGAGAAATCCCGACAAAATAGGAACAGCAATAGCGAGCCATGGCAGGGAAAAGATGATAAATTGGTCAAGGTTAATCGGTCAAAATCAGGCCATTGAACTACTACAAAGAGCGCTTGAAATCAATTCGATCGCTCCCGCTTACTTATTCGCCGGCGCTAAGGGGATTGGACGCAATCTAGCAGCAAAATGTTTCTGTCAAGACTTGTTAACTAGAGATCGATCGCCAGAAACAAGGGAATTAATCCTGAAACGCTTTCTGGGAGGCAATCATCCTGATTTACTCTGGATTGAACCCACTTATCAACACCAAGGCAAACTGCTCACCGCAAAAGAAGCACAGGAAAGCAATCTCAAGCGTAAAGCCCCCCCGCAAATCCGCATCGAACAAATTCGCGAGATTACTAACTTTTTAAGTCGTCCTCCCCTGGAATCGTCCCGCTCTGTGGTAGTGATCGAGCAAGCAGACACCATGACGGAATCGGCGGCAAATGCCCTCTTAAAAACGCTTGAGGAACCGGGAAAAGCCACTTTAATCCTGATTGCTCCCAGTCCCTCCTCTTTACTACCCACTCTCGTTTCTCGCTGTCAACATATCCCTTTTCAGCGTCTTTCGGAAGAAAATCTCGCTCAAGTCCTCCGCTCTAACGGACAAGCTCGCGTTCTCAATTATCCGGCAATTCTCGGTTTAGCCCAAGGTAGCCCCGGAGAAGCGATCGCCGCTTTAGAGTTTCTCGATAGTCTCCCCCAAGATTTACCGCGATCTTTGAGCAAATTTCCCCTAAAACTCTCCCAAGCACTGGAATTAGCCAAAATTATTGCTCAAACTCTTGACACGGAAACCCAATTATGGTATGTGAGTTATCTTCAGTATGAGGATTGGCAACGACGACGAGAGCGATCGATTTTAGAAATCTTGGAAAAAACCCGCCGGCAGCTGTTAGCCTACGTTCAACCCCGTTTAGTCTGGGAATGCACTTTCTTGGCATTGGCCAAACTATCCACCGCCCAAAAGTCTTAAAATTGTTATATTTATCGATCGAGTGGGGAGAAAGACCATGAAAATGAAATCCTTAGTTTTGCTGATTCTGTTAACCTTGACTACGGTTTTAGGTGCTTGTCAGGGAGGAAAAGAAGCCGAAGAACCGAAAAACGTCCCTACCACGGTGGAATCCCCGCAAAAAGACGAAGATAGCGATAAAGACGGGGAAAAGCAGCAAAAAGACGGCAATAATCAACGGGATAAAAAAGACGATGACGATGATGATGACGACTAATTGTAAAAATCAAAAATTGTTGTTAGGGTTAGGAGTCAGTAGCCAGTAGTCGGTCGTCAGGAGAATTAAGAATGAATGATAATCAATTAAATTGTCTATTTACAGATTTTAGGCAATTTAATCCTTATTTTTGCCGCTTTTGAACCCTTAACTAGGGTTTGCGGCAAAAAGTACGGGCGAAGCATTCGGTTAGAAAATCTACGGTTTCACCGATAGGTGATTGTCCGAATGCTTCGCCCCTACAGAACGCGGGCCGATGAAGACGCAAGGTTTTGAACTACGATTCTCTCAAAATCTTGCACCTGTTTCGGAAGAAAAGCCCCAAAACCCTTACTTTGCCTACATTTCACATTTATTCAGCAAACCCTAAGTAGGTAGGTATTAAAAACTTTCAGATCCCCCCGCCTATCGGCACCCCCCTTATCAAGGGGGGCAGGGGGGATCAAACCTAAAATCCATTTTTAATTTAATTATAACCAGCTACTTAACTAGGGTTTATAACTGGGAAAATCGATATAACCTTCCTTGTCAAAAGAATACCAATCTTTCATCTCAGCATCGGGATTAAGGGGCCAATTATTGGCGAATCTTTCCACCAAATCGGGATTACTGATATAGGGGCGACCGAAAGCAATTAAATCCGCATCTCCTAACTGAATAGCGGCTTCAGCAGTTTCTTTTGTATAACCACAATTGCCGATTAATGCACTATTAAAAACAGCCCGAAACTCGGATAAAAGCATCGGTTGACCCTTTTCATGAAAACCAAAAGCCAAGCCATCTAGCAGATGCAAATAAGCTAAATTGTACTCATTTAATCTTTGGGCAATATAGAGAAAAGTTTCTCGAAAATCCTCGGAACCCATGTCATTATAAACTCCATTGGGAGACAGACGCACCCCCACTCGATGACTGGGAAAAACAGTTAAAATTGCCTCGACCACTTCCTGCAAAAAACGATAGCGATTCGCCAAACTGCCACCATACTTATCCTGACGCTGATTAGTAACAGATTGTAGAAAAGTATCGATTAAATAACCATTGGCCCCGTGAATTTCTATGCCATCAAACCCCGCTAATTTTGCCCTCTGAGCGGCTTTACGGTAATCGGCGACAATTGCGCTGATTTCCTCGGTTTCTAAGGCTCTAGGGGTCTCGTAGGGCTGTTTACCCATGGGTGTGTGCAACTCCCCCTTAATCTTAATTGCGGAAGGGGCAACTGGTGAAGCCCCATTTTCCTGAAAACTCGGATGAGAAGCGCGACCACAGTGCCACAATTGACAAAAAATTGGTGTTCCTTTTCTTTGGGCGATTTTAGTCACCATTTGCCATGCTTGCGCTTGTTCATCGGTGTAGATACCGGGGGTATTTTGCCAACCGTTAGCTTGAGGAGAAATTACCGTCGCTTCTGTAATCATTAATCCGGCGCTGGCCCTTTGCCGGTAATACTCGGCCATTATCTCATTAGCAAGACGTTTTTCTCCTGCTCGCGCTCGCGTCATGGGAGCAAGCACAAGACGATTTTCTAGGTTTAAATCTCCCAATTTAAATTGACTTAAAAGCGCTAGGGAAGTAGTGAAGGAAGTCATCAAATTTGCCGATAGAGAATTTAGGTTAATTTTACCGCAGTTAGTTAAAACCAGACAATCGCACCCAAGGATGATTGACTGTCTATCTGCGAGATTGTTCCTCTGCTAAGGGAGGAGAATTAATCGGGTCAATTAGCTGACTATAATTGATCTTGTTCATAAATAGGGTCTGCTGAAAAAGTTTTCCCTGGGGGCAGGGTGTGGGGTGTGGGGTGTGGGGTGTAGGGTTTTACCGATTTTCAGGTGGTCAACTACCTAATTTTCAGGGAAAAAGTACCTGAATTTTCCCCTCAATCACTCCAAT
>NZ_JASJFF010000547.1:0-1439 GCF_030065435.1 Microcystis sp. M53603_WE2 | reverse complement strand
GTAATAAGTAGCTGGTTATAATTAAATTAAAAATGGATTTTAGGTTCGATCCCCCCTGCCCCCCTTGATAAGGGGGGTGCCGATCCCCCCTTAGTCCCCCCTTTAATCCCCCCTTAATAAGGGGGGCATCTGACAACTTTTAACGCCTACCTACTTAAGTGAACTTAATAACTGTTTACTAATAACCTAGGAAAAAAACCTGCTCTAATGCTATTTTTCAAAAGTAACGACAGAGATGGTCATGCCTGCTACGAATAAAGAAAAATGGTATTATTCTTCTTCTAAACTTAATCCTAACGCCTGTAAGCGTTCCGCTAGTCGATCCGCACGTTTCTTTTCTTTATCGGCACGTTTCTTTTCTTTATCGGCACGTTTCTTTTCTTTATCGGCACGTTTCTTTTCTTGACGCATTTGAGACTCTAACTCAACAGTTGTTAAAAATTTCTCTCCATCAGGACGATACAATTCTAAACTAGATTTATTCCAGATAAAACGCATACCTAAACGGGGACTTATCCAGTCATTGATGGGGATAATTTCTCTTAAATTTTCTCTCTGTCTTTGCCAACCTTGTAAACGACAGCGCATCGGGTTATATAAATAGTATTCTTCTACACCATATGTGTCATAAAACTCTAATTTTCGACTCATCTCTGCTTTTGTATTCTTCGGTGATAGAATTTCAAAAACCACTTGAGGAGCGATATTTTCTTCCTGCCATTGACGATAGGAACCCCTCCGTCCTTTGGGACGACCAAAAGCTACCATCACATCGGGAGCAACCGGTGAAACCAAAGTAGAACGCAGAGGATACCAGAGTAAATCTCCGGCAATAAACACCTTAGGGTCATCGGCAAAGATAATCTCTAAATTCTCCTTAATTTTGACAATCCACTCATATTGTTCGGTATTATCTGCCATCGGTTGACCATCGCTATCGGGGAAAAGAAGATCGTCGTCAATATCAAGATAACTAACCATTGTCTTTTATTTTTAATAGATGGTTGTTTTCTGATTATAGCAAGATAATTATGAATTATGAATTATCAATTATTAATTATGAATTATGAATTATGAATTATGAATTGGGGAGATGGGGTAATGGGGGAGATGGGGTAATGGGGGAGTGGGGGAGTGGGGAGGAGGGGAGGAGGGAGAAAAAAGCTGATGGCTGACAAAAGGTCTTAAGCGGCGGTTATATCTATTAAAGTCTATATTTATCAAAAAATTAATTGACTAGAATCTATAAAAACGTTAGGATTGATGGTGACAAATAGTTGTTATTGAGAAGGGGATAAGAACTTGATACAGGCAACCCTGCACCAGTTAAGGGTTTTTGAGGCTACCGCTCGACACAGTAGCTTTACCAAGGCGGCCGAGGAGTTATTTATCACTCAACCTACCGTCTCAACCCAAGTCAAACAACTCACAAAAGCTGT
>NZ_JASJFF010001388.1:0-3726 GCF_030065435.1 Microcystis sp. M53603_WE2 | reverse complement strand
GACACAATTAGGCAGAAAAAGGTGTTGCCTAGCGGGAAAGCTGCGGGGATGCCAACACCTTTTTTGAGGGAATCTAGCGGATTTTTAGGAGATTTTGCTGGTTTCTGCCGCTTCTTCCGCCTCCACTGCCGCGTTTAAAGCGACGGGGGGAATGGGGATAGGAAATACCGACGGCAGCTTAGCGGCGGCATCTTCAGGAGGCTGCCCGGAGTGAAAACGACGGTAACTTAAAACACCGGCTACGGTGATTGCTCCTGTAGCGGCGGCAACCCCTAAAATAAGTTTGTTAGCATCCACAGGGAAGGTGGTATTGCTGCCAAAAATGCCTTTAGCTTTAGCGAAAGCACAAGCGGAGGCACTGCCAGCATCAAGAGTACCTAAAACAATACCACTGACGAGGGTGGCACTAACGGCGATGGAGGTGAAAAAAGTTTTCTTCATAATTGCCTTGGGGATAGGTTGTCAATAGCGATTATCCTTGCATTATAGATATCTCCATCACAATTGTCTATTTTATTTCCGTTGGTGACATTGAAATAATTTTGTTTAAGAATCATGAATTATCAATATCGTGTCGGGGGTAGTCTTGCCTATAACCATCCTACCTATATCGAGAGAAATGCCGATCGAGAACTGTTAACGGCGTTGAAAAATGGTCAATTTTGCTACGTTTTTAACTGTCGTCAGATGGGTAAATCCAGTTTAAGGGTACGAGTGACTCATATTTTACAGCAATTGGGCATGGATTGCGCGTCCGTAGATATAACCAGTCTTGGCAGTAATGATAATTTATCCCAATGGTATAACGGGGTGATTACCCGTTTGTTTTTAGGATTTAATCTGACGGGAAAAATTAATCTTAAATCCTGGTTGCGCGAGCGAGAGGATTTACCTCCCGTGCAGCGTTTGGGACAATTTATCGAGGAAGTTTTATTAGTTTATTGTCGGGGAGAGAAAATATATATTTTTATCGACGAGATCGATAAAATTCTCAGTTTACAGTTTTCTCTAGATGACTTTTTTTCCCTGATTCGTTATTGTTATAACCAAAGAGCGGAAAATGCCCAGTATGAAAGAATTACTTTCGCTTTATTCGGTGTTGCTACCCCAGCAGATTTAATTCGCGAAAAGACCCAAACATCTTTTAATATCGGCCAAGCGATCGAATTAACAGGATTTAATCTGACCGAAATTGCTCCTCTAGCTGCGGGATTATCTAGTCAAAGTAATTATCAACCCGACTGCTTAGAAAAAATTATTTTTTGGACGGGAGGACAGCCATTTTTAACCCAGAAAATCTGTCAGCTATTGCGGGAAACTAATTTAGATATTGAGACGCTGATCAAAGAGAGAATTATTAATAATTGGGAATCTCATGATGAACCAGTTCATCTGCGAACTATTGCCGATCGCTTGTTAAGAAATCAAGACAAAGCGGGTCGTTTGTTAGGCATCTATCAACAAATTTTAGAAAAAGGTGCAATCCTGTGCGATGATAGTCCAGAACAAGGGGAATTAAGGTTATCGGGGTTAGTGGTAAAAAAGGATAATCAATTAGTAGTTTATAATGCTATTTATCGAGAAATATTTAATCTCAATTGGCTGGAAAAACAATTAGAGCAATTGCGTCCCTACTCAGAAGCAATCGCCGCTTGGCAACAGTCTAATTATACCGATGAATCGCGGCTTTTACGCGGAAAAGCTTTAAATAATGCCCTCGATTGGTCTCAGGGTAAAAGCTTAAGTAATCTTGATTATCAGTTTTTAACTGCTAGTCAAAATCTCGATAAAAGAGAGGCAGAAATTAGCCTAGAAACTCAGAAGCAAGCTAATAAAATTCTAGCAATCGCTCACCAAAAAGCTACGAAAAGAATTCAAATTGGCTCGGTAATTTTAATTGCTTCTCTCCTGGGTTCTTTCTTCGCTTTTATTCAGGTAAAACAAGCGTGGCAGCAAGTAGAAACCGCTAAATTAGGTATTAAATTACAGCGCAATGGTGACAGTTATTGGCAGCAATTTCAATTTGAACAACTAGAATCTTTAATTGCGGCTATGCAAGCAGTAAATAGTTTAAAAAACATCGTTACTGATGACCAAACCTTGAGTAAATATCCTGCTACAAGTCCAATTATTACCCTACAACAAATTTTAGATCGCATTCAAGAAAAAAACCAACTGCAAGGACACCGAGGAACTATTTATAGTGTTAGTATTAGTCCTGATCGTCAAAAAATTGCCACTGCTTCTCAGGATGGGACGGTAAAAATTTGGAATCAAAAAGGTGAGAATATTCAAACTTTGACAGGTCATCAAGGAGCAGTTTATAGTGTTAGTTTTAGTCCCGATGGTCAAAAAATCGCCACTGCTTCCGAAGATAAAACCGCCAAAATTTGGAACTTGCAAGGGCAAAATTTAGTCACCTATCCTGACCATCAAGAATCAGTTTATAGTGTTAGTTTTAGTCCCGATGGTCAAAAAATTGTCACCACTTCCAGGGATAAAACCGCTAGATTATGGAATTTATCAGGTGAAACTTTACAGGTATTTAAGGGACATAAAAGATCGATAGATGCAGCTAGTTTTAGTCCCGATGGTCAAAAAATTGCCACCGCTTCCCGGGATGGTACGATTAAAATCTGGGATTTATCAGGTAAAATTATCTTGAGTTTAGGTCAAGAAAATATTGAGGCTTTTTATAGTGTTAATTTTAGTCCCGACGGTCAAAAAATTGCCGGAGCAGCGGCAGATAAAACTGCTAAAATTTGGGATTTACAGGGAAATTTAATAGCTACTTTCCGGGGACATCAAGATTTTGTCAACAGTGTGAATTTTAGTCCTGATGGACAGTTTATAATTACTGCATCTAGTGACGGTAGTGCTAAAATTTGGGGAATGCAAGGGGAAGAAATAACTACTCTCAGAGGACATCAAGAATCGGTTTTTACTGCTGTATTTAGTCAAGATGGAAAACAGGTGGTAACTGGATCGAGTGATGAAACGGCTAAAATTTGGCAGCTGAACAATTTAAATCAAGCTCAGGCCGATAATACCAGTGTTAGCATTAATTCCCAGGGCAGTATTATCGCTATTGCTAACAAAGATGGTCAAATTACTTTACTCGATTCCCAGGGAAAAAAAATTAGAGAATTTGCCACAAAAATGCGCTCAATCTATAGTATAGCTTTTCATCCCGATAGTAATCAGATAGCGATTACAGGAAGAAATGGAAAAGTACAAATCTGGAGTCAAAAAGGAACAATGCTTCAAGAATTTACTGCTAGTCAAGTACCGATTTATAGTCTTGCTTTTAATGGAGAGGGAACAGCAATAATCACGGGAACAAGCGAGGGAAAAATTCAATACTGGCATTTAAGCAATCATCGGCCTCAATTAATTAATTCCTGGACAGCCGATGATAATATTATCTATGATTTGGTGTTTTCTCCCGATCATCAAAAAATTGCTACTGCTACTCGGGGAAAGATTAAAATTTGGGATTTACAGGGCAATCTTTTCGAGGAGATTAAAACTGATTCTTTTCCCGTTTATGGAGTTAGTTTTAGTCCCGATGGTGAAAAAATCGCCGCTATTTCAAGGGATGGTACAGCTAGACGCTGGGACAGGGACGGAAATTTGCGCTCCGAGTTTAAAATAGAAGAAGATATCGTCTATGGTATCGCTTTTAGTCCTGATGGTCAAGAGATTGTGATTATTGCTAGGGATGGT
>NZ_JASJFF010001371.1:0-7400 GCF_030065435.1 Microcystis sp. M53603_WE2 | reverse complement strand
ATAGGGCAATAGATTTCGGCTTAAAGTCTTAGATTATAGAATTTATAGCATTTTTCTAATACACCAAATTAGCTGAAACAATCCAGTAGGGTGCGTTAGACGGTGACAATCTCTGCTTAAACTTGAATCTAATAATCCGTCGTAACGCACCACACCTAGGATTAATTTAATTTGGTGCGTTACGCTACCTACTACTCATCCCAGTTTAGTAAAATGTAGGGTGCGTTAGACGGCGACAATCTCTGCTTAAACTTGAATCTAACAATCCGTCGTAACGCACCACACCTAGTATTAATTTAATTTGGTGCGTTACGCTATCGCTAACGCACCCTACTACTACTACTACTTGAATCTAACAATCCGTCGTAACGCACCACACCTAGGATTAATTTAATTTGGTGCGTTAGCGATAGCGTAACGCACCCTACTACTACTACTGACTTATGATAAAATGCCTTCAAAGACAGGTAAGGGAAAACTTGCAATTATTCACCCAATAAAATAACTGATAGCCGAGATGAAACCCTGTTACTGCATTAATCCCGATTGTTCTCAACCAGGGCATCCGAGTAATAATAACTCGAATACTCGTTACTGTCAAAGTTGCGGCTCTCAATTGTTGTTAAATGGTAAATATAGGGTGAGTCGGTTATTGAGTGATACGACCGGTTTTGGCATTGTTTATGAGGCTTTTGAAGGTTTTACAGCCAAAATCCTCAAGGTATTACAAGAAAAATGGAATAATCAACCGAAAGCAGTGGAATTATTTAAACGGGAATATGACGTTTTATTAGAGTTGAGTCGTCAAAATGTCACTGGTGTTCCTCGAGCAGATGCCTATTTTCAATATTCCACGAGAGAAGGGAAAATATTACACTGTTTAGTTATGGAAAAAGTGGAGGGTATTGATTTAGAACAGTGGCTAAACCAGTATGATATTTTAAGTCAAAAACGAGCCTTAAAATGGCTGAGAGAAATGACTTTAATTCTCGATAAAATTCATCAACAAAACTGGCTTCATCAAGATATTAAACCCCCTAATATTATGTTGCGGAATAGTGGCGAGTTGGTGTTAATTGATTTTGGGACAGCAGGGACAGCAAGGGAAGAAACCCAAACCTATCATCAAAAGGGAAAAGGTCAACAGGTGACAGGTATTACCTCGGTCGGATATACACCCAATGAACAACAACATAGCCAGGCGGTGATTCAATCAGATTTTTATGCTTTAGGACGAACTTTTGTGCATTTATTA
The DNA here is from genome assembly GCF_030065435.1 of Microcystis sp. M53603_WE2. Lineage (NCBI taxonomy): Bacteria > Bacillati > Cyanobacteriota > Cyanophyceae > Chroococcales > Microcystaceae > Microcystis > Microcystis sp. M53603_WE2. Next base: position 6,145 of record NZ_JASJFF010001371.1, on the reverse strand, counting down.
ACTGGAAAACATCCTTTAGAAATTTATGATGCGGTTAATGATGTTTTAGCTTGGCGAGAAGAAACGGAAAATATTCACCCGTTATTGTTGGATTTTATTGACGAGTTAATGGGAAGATTGCCAAAGAATAGACCAGCTAATACTAGGGTTATTTTACAACGTTTAGATCAGATTGAAAGGCAATTAAAGTTACCTCCTACAACTCCTAATAGACCATCTCCACCACCAAATCCGCCTCCTATTGTAACTCAAAAACAATCGCCAGTTATTCCTAAGATTAATTCTTCTCCGCCAGTTTCACCTGTAGCTGTACCCCAAAAAACACCAGGACAACCGATTAAAAAGAATAAGCTGAGAAATAGAATGATAGCTCTTGGTGGAGTTTTGTTATTAGGAGTAGGAATAACGCAAGCTTATGGTTATTTTAAAAGTCAGGAAATAAACTCACCACAAGAAAAAAAATTTTCAGAACATAGTTTTCCCGATAAAACCCTCACTGGTCATTCTGACGAGGTTTTTTCAGTAGCATATAGTCCCGATGGCCGCTATTTAGCTAGTGGGAGTATTGACCAAACTATCAAAATTTGGGAGGTAGCAACCGGAAAAGAATTGCGTACCCTTACTGTTTATTCTTACCTTTACGGGGCTGATGTAGTATATAGTCCCGATGGCCGCTATTTAGCTAGTCGTAGTGATGACAAAACTATCAAAATTTGGGAGGTAGCGACAGGAAAAGAATTGCGTACCCTTACCGGTCATTCTGGTCCAGTTTTATCAGTGGTATATAGTCCCGATGGCCGCTATTTAGCTAGTGGGGGTGGGCTTCGTGACAATACTATCAAAATTTGGCAGGTAGCAACCGGAAAAGTATTGCGTACCCTTACTGGTCATTCTGACTGGGTTTTGTCAGTGGTATATAGTCCCGATGGCCGCTATTTAGCTAGTGGGAGTCGCCAAACTATCAAAATTTGGCAGGTAGCAACCGGAAAAGTATTGCGTACCCTTACTGGTCATTCTGACTGGGTTTGGTCAGTGGTATATAGTCCCGATGGCCGCTATTTAGCTAGTGGGAGTTACCAAACTATCAAAATTTGGGAGGTAGCAACGGGAAAAGAATTGCGTACCCTTACTGGTCATTCTCACTCGGTTAAATCAGTAGTATATAGTCCCGATGGCCGCTATTTAGCTAGTGGGAGTGGTGACAAAACTATCAAAATTTGGCGAGTGGGACAGTAAACTTGTGTTGGGGGTGACAGCAATAACTTTTGTCTATCGAAAATGAGCGATACTTGCGGGAAACTGCACCGATGTCTTTAAAAATATTGGGTTTTGGCTCAAATTATTGAATCGAGCAGTTTTCTCCTAAGTATTAAAGCGCTCAACTCAACCGACAAGCTAGAGGGTATCGCATCTACATCAACAAACTATAATCTACATTAAAGAAATGTCCTAATAATTTCGCCTGTTCTTTGGTAATTGACCCTTTTCCTTCAATTAAACTAGAGGCAATTTTGTCAGAGCCAAGGATTCTGGCTATGTCTTTCTTATTAACGCTTTGCTGTTCCATCAAAAACAATAACATAGAATGAGGTGTGGTTGATTCTTGTAGATAAAAGCTTTTTTCAAAATTCCCAATTAAAAAAATTAGAAGCTCATAAAGTTCATCTTCTTCGGGAGTTCGCTGCTGACGGTGCATTAATTCTTCCACAATAGCCAAAGCTTTTTCATTTTCTGCCTCTGTTTTAATAACTTTAGGTAAATGGCGAGCTAGTAATTCTTTGTATTTTTCTGGATTAAAAGTAAGGGTCATCGGTGTCAAGGAGATACATTTCAGGATTCGGATGCTTCCTCGGCTAACGGTTTTAGGGACTGACGGTACTCTTGACCAAACTGCATTGCCTCTTCGTAAGCCGGATCATCAGCAAAAGTGCCGACAATTTTTTCCCACCAGGGAGTTTCGCTGACAGTAGGTAGCAAACGCTTAAGCAGTGCTACTTCAGCTTCTAAAGCTGCTAGTCTTATCTCTAGATCAGTGCTTAACATGGTTGATATATCCTCCCATTCTGCTCTTGCTCGAAGGTTAGCTCTAAAACAAAATTTGTTTCAACGCCAGAAGCCATACGATGAACTGATGAAACGTTTTCCATCGGTAATTCAGTTGCTTGTCATCGTCAGCTAATAAACTACTCCCGTCCGCTACTTTGTCCTTAGCTGCTATATTAACTGGTTAAACCGTGTTTTAGGGCAAAACGTACCAATTCCGTGCGACTATTAGTACCAGTCTTGCTAAATAAGCGACTGACGTATTTTTCTACGTTTCTGACACTGGTTTCTAGACGACTGGCAATTTCTTTATTCATCAATCCCTCCGCTACTAAATCTAAAACGCTTTGTTCCCGGGGGGTAAGGTCAATTTTAATCGGGGGGGGAGTAGTAGTAAAAGTGTTCTGTTGTCCCACCTGCTGTTTTAATTCCCGGATATCTCGGGCAATTTCTTCTAATCTAGCGTTTTCGCTGGTGGCTTGCAGGGATTGACGACGGCGCTCGATTAAAGACTTGATTAATGCTTCTAATTCTTCGGGATCGAAAGGCTTGGATAAATAAGCATCACAACCGGCATTATAACCCTGAATGCGATCGCTCGTCATCCCCCTAGCAGTGAGAAAAACCACGGGAATTGTCTGAAAACGAGCATCTTCGCGCAATTTCTTCAGAAACTGATAGCCATCCACCTGCGGCATCATAATGTCGGAGATGACTAATTCAGGAATTTCTTGATTGAGTAAATCCCAGGCTTCGTTAGCATTACTAGCAGTTCTTACCTCGAAGTCATCCCCGTACTGTAGATATGCTTGCACAGATTCACGAACCCCCGGTTCGTCATCCACTAACAAAACTTTCGCAGGTGTGTCCATCAATTTCTCGCAGCGATCGAATATTGTCCGAATCCTATCTTATCAGCTATCAGGAGCCGGTCGTCAGGAGTCAGTAGTCAGGAGACAGGAGATAGGAGTCAGGAGATAGGAGTCAGGAGACAGGAGATTATTTTTATTTATTCTTCCCACACCCTACGCCCCACACCCTACACCCCACACCCTACACCCTACACCCCACTTCCCCACTTCCCCACTTCCCAGATCATCCTCAAGATAGTGACGGTGAGTTAAACTAGCAGATAGAACTAAAAAGTTACAAAAATCACACAATGATTTTACAATCCTTTCACCATTCTTAACAAATCCCGTGACCATTCTCTGCTGGCTCGATCGCATTAGTGCTTCTGATCGCCCCCTGGTGGGGGAAAAAGCTTTTATTGCCAGTGAATTACACCAGCGAGGATACCCAATTATCAGGGGATTTGCCATTTTTAACCGCATTTTTGCGGAATTTTTGGAAACTATCGACAATGCTGACTCGTTTCTGACTGATTTTCCGCAATCTTCCCTCTATTTAGACGTAGATAACGCAAAAGCTCTGCAATTAGTCGCCAAAGAAAGTCGGCGGGCCATTTTACAAGCGCAAATTCCTCCTCTCTGGTTAGAACAACTAGAGGCGGCCGTGGCACAATTATCCATGGATAGCCTAGTATGGCGCTTTTCCCTACCAGCTAATCTGGCTCGGCGAACGCTCGGTTTATTTTCCGCCCCAATCAGTGGAATTAAAGCAGATAATCTAGAAAATGCCCTAAAACAAGCTTGGGCGGAGTTATTCACCGCCAGAAGTCTATTTTATTGGCGAAAAATGGGAATTGGTTTAGAAAACATTCAATTATCTTTACTGGTACAACCGTTATTACCGGCCAATTGTGCGGGAAATGTGTTGATTAATGACGATAACTGGAAAATTCAGGCAGTTTGGGGGTTAGGACACAGTTTAGTTAATGGAGAAGTGGCACCGGATACCTACATTATCGATCGCTCCGGTCAATTACGCAGTCGGCAATTAGGCAATAAATCCCGCGCTTATTATCTCAATAGTGACAGTAATCTGCTCGCGCCACAATTATTAGCACCCAGTTTACAAGAAAGCTACTGTTTAGATAATTTCGCCCTCGATCGCCTTTGTCAACTGGTTCAATTTCTGCTGACGGAAAAACCGACGTTAACCAGCATAGAATGGCTGATGATGCTGGATGGTCAAATTTATATTCTCAACTGTCACAGTCAGGAAATCACCCCCACTACCTCCAATTATCCCTTAAGAGGATTAGGGGCATCCCCGGGGTTGGCATCGGGAGTGGCAAAAGTGATCAGCAATTTCGACTCCCCAGAGGCAAATTTTCAGGATTGCATTCTGGTTACTACTAATTTACCTCCGAAAAAACTGCCCCATTTACGCCAAATTAGAGCAATGATCACGGAACAGGGGGGATTAACTAGCCATGGAGCCATTTTAGCCCGGGAATTAGCCATTCCTGCCGTTGTCGGGGTGAAAAATGCCACAGAAATTATCCGCTCAGGCGAGATAATTTTAGTAGATGGTACGAGGGGAATTATTTCTCTAGCATCTCAGGAACAGATTTCCTTGCCCCCACCACCCCCCAGAGAAACCGACGGGACGGCAATTGCTACCCGTTTGATGGTTAATCTCAGTCAAACTGAAAGTATTGCCGGAATCCGAGAACTGCCTATTGATGGGATCGGTTTATTGCGCTCAGAATGGATGATTTTAGACTTACTTTCTCAGCGTAATCTAGAAGAATGGTTAACACCAGAGCATCAAGAAGCATTGATCGAGAGATTAAGTGATTTAATCGCACAATTTGCCCTTAGTATCCAGCCTAAGCCTTTATTTTACCGTTCTTTTGATGCTCAACATTCGGCTCAAGACAGTCGGGGAACCCATGGTTATATATTAGATCCGACTCTATTCGATCTGGAATTGCAAGCTTTACGACGGGTACAAACCACCAGCGCCACCAATATTAATTTACTGCTTCCCTTTGTCCGCGGGGTTGAGGAATTTATTTTCTGCCGGCAACGGGTACAATCGGCTTTACTCACTCAAGTCCCTTCTTTCCAATTGGGGATAATGGTGGAAGTACCGGGGGTAATCTTTCAATTAGCGGATTATGTGCAAGCGGGGGTACAGTTAATCGCTATTGGTACTAATGATTTAACTCAATTACTTTTAGGTAGCGATCGAGAACATTTCTCAGAATATTTTAATGCCCGTCATCCCGCAGTCAGGGCAGCTTTACAACAAATTATCACTCAAGCAAAAGTTTTACAGATTCCCTGTTCCGTTTGTGGCATGGCTATCGTCCAGTATCCTGAACTTATCGATGATCTGATTGCTTGGGGTGTGACTTCTCTTTCGGTGGATAGGGAGGCAGTTTTAGCCACTAGAGAGGCAATTGTTCGCGCCGAAAGAAGATTTTTATTGGAAAATAGCAGATAAGCTAAACGGCGCTTAACCTGCATGATCCAACAGCTATAACCCTTTTGGAGTCTATATCGGTGATCCGAAGTAAAAGCCGTTTAGCTTAACTTCCCCACTACCTCACTACCCCACTACCCCATCAACCCACTTCCCCACTACCCCACTACCCCACTTCCTAATTCATACTTTGTGCTTTTTGTCAAAAAAACTTTTTTTTTGCAATAAAACTACACAAAAAAAAGATCATCGTTGTGGGTGAAATTGACTGATTTACCTGTCTTAATGAGGATTACCTTCTAGGTGTGGCAAGGGTTTCAACCGTTGCTGCCCAAAAAAGCATAGAATACCCCACTATGAAATTCAGTAAAATCGCTGTAACCATTGTAACATCGTTGTTAAATAAAAATCTTTCTCAATTAATTCTTAAGAATTTGTAAATATTGCGAAATGTTAATTTAAATATTCTCAAGTTTTTGGAGTTCATAGATAATTTTTGCTTATCTTTGTCGAAAAATAGAACTTCTGCAAAAATCCAACATCTACCATTGGGTTAGGAGTCTCCGAGTCAGGAGTCAGGAGATTATTTTTATTTATTCTCCCCACTTCCCACTTCCCACTTCCCAGCAAATCTAACTATCTTCAGATTCCGACCCATCACTAGGGGGAACTAGGGCTACCGCAGCGATCGCATCGTCCTCATCGAGTTTTTGTACCCGGATGCCTCCGGCCGATCGCGATTGGGGAGTAATAGCATCGACGGATT